>JBGPFL010000553.1:0-4357 GCA_041483295.1 Blastocatellia bacterium
CCTGAGGACCCTTGCGCCTGATGATCCGCGGTACCGGCCGCGTTGCGAAGGCGGCATAAGGGAACGTGACTCGGCTTATCATCAGGGAACCGTATGGCCGTGGTTGATGGGGCCATTCATCACCGCCTACGTGAAGTCAGAGGGAAAAACCAGAACGAGCAGGCAAAGGGCAGCCGAGTGGTTGGCCGCATTTTGCGCGCATCTCAGTGAAGCAGGGCTGGGGCACATATCAGAGATCTGCGATGGCGAAGCCCCACATACCCCGCGAGGCTGCGTCGCTCAGGCGTGGAGCGTGGCCGAACTCCTGCGCGCAACGGTAGAGGACATATTTGGAGACTGATCGTCACTATCGCGTGCCGTGAGCAAGGCGGCATTCGAGTTCCCGAAACTCATTTGCCACTACTGATGCTCTCTTTCAACTCTATCCCGAGAGCTAAGAGTTTCCTTTCAAACCCCTCGGTGTTATTCAGCGTGTGCAAGTACACTTCGTCTGTTCGCCGGTACGAGATCAGCCCACCTTTGTCCAGGCGTGCAACCACAACGGTGTCCCTCGCCGCCGGAACTTGAAAGGTGTTCACTCCGACATCAGGCCCCAACAGATCTTCTGGCAATAGATCGGCTGGCGCAGCATTCAGGATGTACCTGCCCGGGCAGCCGCGGATTGGCTTCCAGCTCCACCTTGTCATCAACTCATCGAACGTGATCATCGGCGTCACCCTGGCTGCGGACTGTCTTTGTGTGACTGCTCTAGCGTACGTGTAGTCTGCTCGGTGACGCTGGCCGCCGGCTCAGGAAGCTCACGCGCCCGTGCCACACCAAGTTCTGTGGTTGTCAGTTCCTTCAGTTGAGTAATGTCGCCGCCTTCTTTAGCAAGGCTCCTTTGCCGCACCAACAGCCAGATGAAGACACTCTCAGCTCCCACAAGAAGCAGAAAACTCAGCAGCGAGAACCCTGCAATCAGCCCATTACCGAAGTTGAGCGTCTGCTTCATCAACGCCATCAGAGCAAGGATAACTCCGATGCCACCGACGCTGACCCCCAGGATTGCCCAGACGAGATATTCCGGCGGCACCTCCGACGTCCTGGCCGCGTTGCGCTCTTTCTTGTTCACTTCGGTCCCGCAACGATTGCAGTAGCTCAAGCCCGGCTTTGCTGCTGTGCCGCAGGATGAACAATACATCTCTTTTTCACCTCTTGATGCTACGGTACGCGAACCAATCAAGGCGCGGACCCGAGGCAGCCGGCCCTGGTTATGGAAGGGGAATGTCGCACACGCCGTTCCTACTTCCGTTTGGCCGTCAAGACTGTGCCCGGCTGGCGCACCTCCACGGCGCCCACTTGCCCTTGCTCACTGGTCACGAAATGGAGTGTGATGACCTGCGCCTGTTTGATGGCGAAATCGCCGCTCAAGCCCGGGACCAAATCAAACTGCGGCTGTCCAGGTATATTGGCGACCAGCGTATTGCCCTTCACACTTACGCTGATGGTCTGGCCGAGCAGGTTGTAATCGCCGGTGAAGCGCGCCAGATACGCCGGATCAAACAATCGCGGGTCGGGCTTCCGGACGAAGACGATCTCCTTGACCGCAGGCTCGAAGGGCGCCGAGACGCCGGCGATGAAGCCGTTCACGTCGGTCAGGAACGTGAACTTCATGTTCTCGAAGGTGTTGTCCTTCACCTTGGCGCCGTTGAAAGTGTCGTAATGCCAATGTTCGAGCGGCGTCGTGATCTTGTTGAACGTGGCCTCAAGCTTGTCGCCGTTGAGCGCGATTTTCAAAACGCCGTAGCCGGGGTGTTCATAATCACCGGCGTAATCGGCGAGCTTGTGCGAAGGCTGCGTACCCGCGATGCGCGTGACGGCTTTCTTCTTCTCGCCCTCTTTGGATGCAGCTTCAGCCAGCTTCCGACGGGCCGCGACCTGTGCAATCCAGTCAATCGGTTTCAATCCCAGGAGACGATCCGCCGCGACCTGTGCGATCACGTCGCGCAGCGGAGTGCCGTTCAGATTGGTGAGCACCACCAGGCCGAAGTCGTCTTTCGGAAAGAGCACGACGTTGGCCGAAAAGCCGTCGATGTTACCGCCGTGTTCAACGCGGCGGTGGCCGCGGTAGCTGTCCACAAACCAACCCATCCCGTATTCGCCGCCGGTGATCTCGGCTTCGGGGCTGGTTGCGCCCGTGACCATGTGCGCCAGGTGCATGTCGTCGACCGTCGGCGCTTCGGCAGTCTTCTTGTCGCCGTATTTGCCGCCGTTCAGATGGACCGTCACCCATCGCGCCATTTCATTGACGCTCGAATTGATGGAGCCGGCGGGCGCGAGGTTTGTGATCGGGCGAAAGGGAATCTTTTCGATCTTGTCGTTCTTCTTGTCATAAGGCTGCGCAAAGTCACTGTCTTTCTGCGAATCGACGACAGAGAAGTTGGTGCGCTTCATGCCGAGCGGATCCAGAACGCGCGCCCGCACGGCGTCTTCCCATGTCTTGCCGGTCAGGACTTCCGTCAGGTAGCCGGCGGTCAGGAACATGAGGTTGTTGTATTGAAACTTCTCGCGCAGGTCGGCGCTCGGTTCCAGGTAGGCGAGCCTGCGAACAATCGATTCGCGGCTGATGTCGAAGTTGTTATACCAGATCAGGTCGTGGCGCGGCAGCCCTGAACGATGCGTCACCAGATCGCGCACGCTCAGGCGTTCGGTCATTGCCGGGTCGTAGAGCTTGAACCACGGAATGTAGTTGCGCACGGGCTTGTCCCATTCGACCTTGCCTTCGTCCACCAGCGTGCCCAGCACGAAGGTCGCAAACGCTTTGGACGAAGAGCCGATCGCAAAGAGCGTATCCGCCGTTACCGGCAGCTGTTTTTCGACATCGCGATAGCCGAAGCCTTTGGCATAGATCACGTCCTTGCCTTTGACGACCGCGATGGCCATGCCGGGCACTTCGAACTTCTTCATCGCATCGGCGACGACCTCATCAAACCCGGCGAGCGATTCCTTCGCCAGCGCCACCGGATCGCCTTTGCGTTCGAGGCTGCAGGGCAGATTGCCGCCGCCCTGTGAAAACGTGCCTTCGATCTTCTTTCCGTCAACCGAGAGCTTGCCGCGAAACTTCGGGTCGCCGGGAACGTTGGGCAGATCAAACGCGACATCCGCCCCGTTGAGGCTGACGTTGGTGAGCGCTAAATCCTTTGCACCCTGTTGCGGAATGGTGATCGTTGCGGAGAGCTTGCCGTCGGCGCTTGCGGTGAAATCAACGCTAAAGTTCAAAGCGCCGTTCGGCAGCGTAATGGCGCCTTCCCAATGTCCCACAATCGAGTTCTGTTCAATAACAGCGAAACCCGTGAAGCAGGCGATCAGGATGAACAACCCTACGCCGATGAGATGACGACGAGTGAGAAAGCGTGAAATTGAAGACATTGAATTCCTTTCTGTCTGAAGCGCCAAGCCCTCGCGGCTGGACTGCGTTGTCGAAGATGCTCGGTGTAGCATCGTCGTCCCGAACGTCAGGCCCGGATTCTCACACCGTGGCACCTTGCCCCAACCGTCCTATTCGGAAAGCCTCATCATTGTAGCCAGCATTGTGGCAACGAGTTTCTCTTCACCCCCTGTGTGCGCGAAGACATCGCCTTCGCATACAGTCAGTGTTCGCCCAGGCTTTCTGACCTTGCCTATTGCCAGAAAGCGTTCCCCTATTGCTGGTGAGAGCAAGTTAATCTTGTATTCGACGGTAAGGACTCCAGAGGTAGCGGTCATCAGACTATAAGCGGCATAGCCGCAGGCGCTATCCACGATGCTTGTTATGATGCCCGCGTGAATGAAGCCGTTCTGCTGTGTTAGCGCCTGCTGAAAAGGGATCTCAATATGGACCTCGCCAGGGCCTACCTTTACGAGTTTTGCACTGATTGTTCTCATCAACTGTTGGAGATTGAAGCTTGAGCGAACGCGAGACTCGAATCCCGGATCAGGAGGATTGAATGCTTGCATCAAGATGGCTCCCGAATAAGATGACCATCGAGAGCTTAATAGATTCAACTGTGAAACTCAAAAGAATGATGCGTGATGCGTGATGCGTGATTCGTGACGGATCACGCATCACGGATCACGGATCACGCATCACGGATCACGCATCACTTCGGTTTCGTTTCCTTTCCCCGACATCTTGTCGAGTGTATAATCGACCCAAGCGTTTCGGCAGTTGGAGATCAAGGGTCAAAGAATAGACCACACCGCGTCGATGGCTTCTGACACCTAACCTTTGACCTCATCTCTGCAGAGGTCGCGCTCAGGTTCAAAGCTGATGGTCGGAAAGACGATACTCCATTACCGCATCCTCAAAGAGATCGGGAGGGGGGGTATGGGTGTCGTC
>JBGPFL010000554.1:0-4357 GCA_041483295.1 Blastocatellia bacterium
ATTTCAGCAAAGATCGAAACTGACGATCTCGATTGGGCCGAAGCCAGAAGAGTGGGCTTGACCCTTGATGAGCGCTTCGTCCTGACTTACTTTTCCGACATAGAGAGTCAGACAATTCGTTACCTTCGGACGCTGTTGCAGATGAAAATCGCGTTCCAGCCGGCGATCTCCGCTTTCCTGACCACCTGGAGCTATGAAGAGTTCTTTCACGGGCACGCGCTGGCTCGGTTGATGGGCGAATGCGGACACCCGCTCGAGGAGAACCGCGTTGAGCGAGTCGGAGGCAGAGCCCGGTTCAATGAGTTATTGGAGGCGACATTCGGCCCCGTTCTGTCGCGAGTGTTCCGCAATCAATTCCCGGCGGTCTACATGTCTTTTGGGGCGATCCAGGAGATGACCACTCTGCGAGGCTACGAGCGACTCGGGGAGAGCACGGGAAATCCAGTGCTCAAAACTCTATGCGACCGCATAGCAAGGCAGGAGCGCCGGCATTTCGCGTGGTACTACAATCACGCCAGGCAGTATCTCGCCGGGTCACTCTTCACGCAGTTCCTCGCCCGGAAGCTGCTGGAGTTCAACTGGGTACCTGTCGGGGCTGGAGTAAAGAGCCGCGCGGAGGTTCGGAGGCTCTTCTCAATTCTCTTTCCGGCCGAGCATGGCAGAAAACTCTTGCGAGAGGTCGATGCTAAGATAGCAATGCTGCCAGGACTCGAAGGCATTAGGCTCATGCAGTCTTATTTTGAGGCAGAGGGGCAGAAGAATTGCGAAATGCGAATTGCGAAATGCGAAGTTTGAAATTCGCATTTCGCAATTCTCCTGCACTGCCTACTGCCTACTGCTTTCCAGGTTGGACAATTCTTGCTCAACATGCGCCAAAGCCCGCTCAAGCAGTTCAAGGTAGCGCTGCTTATGTCCCCCTTGGATCTGTCTCACTATCCTCGCACGCTCCAGCAGCAACCCCTCCTTTTGCTTTCGCCGCTCGATCTCAGATGCTGTTGATGCTTGCTTGGCCCGGTCATGCTCTTTATCCTCGGCAGCGCTGATCTGTTGTTCTTCGATAGACTTGCTTTCCCATCCTCTTGCCATGGATTCATTATAGGGTAAGCAGCCGAAAACGCGTATAGTTCAGAGACCAAGCAAACACTCCGGTTCGCCCCCGGCCCATATTGGTCAAGTTCAAGCGATGACCCGGCTGGGATTCAGAAGGCCATTCATGTCCATCACAATCACTGTGACTGAGTACCAGCGAAAAGACGCTGAGAAATGCGAGGGAAGCGGTTACATCGTATATCCCGTAACTCATCGCGGAATTCAATGAGCTTAGCTGGCGCGCAGGTATTTGTCGGCGAAGAGAAGGAACTGGTCCCAGTCGAATGCCGTGACCTCGTGCTTGCCCGTTCGATAGTGATACGCGATCGTGTGCATGATCGGCTGATTGAGCGCTGGCATCTGATCGGTACCAAGGTCCTGCGCTCCGAGCAGCCGGTAGGCCGATCCCGCGCCAGCGCACGCGAGGAACTCTCCCTTCGGATCTGCCCACTGATCTTCTTCCGCACCGGTGACGTAGACGGGACGCGGCGCGATCAAGGCAATCAGTTCGTGCGCATCAACAGGAAGCTGGTCGGGGTGACCGGCATATTTTTGGAAGTTCCCGCAGAACCAGTAGGGGAAAACGCCGAGGAGATTGTCGACCGTTTCGCCATAGTTGCGTCGAGCAAGCGAAGCGCCGCCTTCCCCTGAACAACTCGAGAGCACCATCGCGAAGCGCTGATCCAGGGCGCCTGCCCAAAGAGCCGTCTTGCCAAGGCGCGAGTGGCCCATCACGGCGACACGCTTTGGATCAACCTCCTTGTCCTTTTCGAGGTAATCCATCGCGCGGCTGAGACCATATGACCACGCCCCGATCGCTCCCCAATCATCGGGTGCAGGCTCCGTCTGTCCCGGGTTGAAGAATAGCGGGCGGATGCCTGATACAAATCCCCCTTTGAAGTCCGGCTCGATGTCCTGATAACAGATGGATGCAAAAGCGTATCCCCTGGCCAGGGTCTTTTCGACGGTATCCTTGCCGCGCCCGCGCGAGTCTTCGGCCGCCTGTTGTTTTTCGTGCGTCCTCGGATTCCAGATGGTCGCCAGCTTGACGCCGGGGTCGCCGCTCAAGGTATGGTTGCCGGAGAAGTTCAGTGAGAGAATCACCGGAACCGGCTTTCGAGAACCTGCAGGAATGTAGATCAGCAAGTCTTCCTTCGGCCCATCCTTCGCCGGCGAGAAGTGAATAGTCACCTGCTTGCGGATCGCTTTGCCGTCGAGGGCTTTCTTATCAATATTGAAGACTTCGTACTTGATACTCTTTGGCGGCTGCGGACTGCGGCCGTAGACATTAGCCTCGAAGAGTTCGATGATCTCGGGGCGCCGGCGTTTCATCCACTCGGTGGCCGACCGGACTGGCTTGCCGTCGTTGAAGACCAGGGGGTCGGGGAGCGTGTAGGCGCCGACCTTCGCTTCATCGTAATTCGCAGGCGGGCGCTGGGCGCCGGCAATTCCGCAAAGCAGCAGAGCGGCCAGCGCCATCGAGAAACGCGAGTGCCTGATCGTAAAGTTCATAAGATGTCCGAGTTGAATGCTGAAAACAATGGCCCAACCACAAAGGCACAAAGTCACGAACAAGATTCGATGCAACCCTCTCAAGATTTCACACTCCTTCGTGTTGCTCCGCGCCTTAGCGCTCACCCCGGAGGGGTGAAATGTTTGTAGAAGGCCAGGCCATTACGTCACCGCCAGGGGATTTCGGTGACTTTGCCCGAAACCACGAATCGGGCGCTGACTAAACCGGTAGTCTTGGCGTCGGCGCGATCTGTGAAGCCTGGCTGTTTTCCCCCGATGCTGAGCAGAAACTCCCCTGGCTCGACCACTCGTTTACCCGCGTCGTTTATGATCGACATCTGCTCGGGGGCGAGTCTGAATGAGACCTTCTGCTTCTCTCCTGGTTTCAGGAAGACTCGTTTGACTCCGGCCAGAGACCTCGTCGGCACGGGAGCGGTCGCGGCTACGTCCGTCACATACAACTGGATCACTTCATCGCCCGCCCGGTCGCCAATGTTATGGACATCCGCGCTGACCTGCAAGGCTTCGCCGGCCTTAACCGAAGCCGCGCTCAACCTGAGATTGTCATACTTGAACTTCGTGTAGCTCAGGCCGAAGCCAAATGGGTAGAGCGCCTGGCCCTTAAAGTAGCGATAAGTACGCCCCTGCATGCTGTAGTCTTCAAACGGCGGCAATTGCGCTGCGGATTTGTAGAAGGTGACCGGGAGTCTCCCTCCGGGATTGTAATCGCCGAACAGCACATCGGCGACAGCCTTGCCGCCTTCCTCGCCAGGGTACCACGCCTCGATGATGGCGGGCACGTTCTCGTCGGCCCAGTTAACCGCAAGCGCGCTGCCGTTGAGCAGCACCAGCACGACGGGTTTGCCCGTTGCGTTGACAGCCTTCAACAAATCTTCCTGCGCCTTCGGCAAACCGAGGTCCGTCCGATCGCCGCCGCGAAAGCCCTCGACGTTTACCTTCATCTCTTCGCCTTCGAGCGTAGGCGAAATCCCCAAAACCACGATGACCGCGTCCGCTTGTCGGGCAGTGTTCACAGCCTCTTCGGCGATTCGTTCAGTGAAGCGCGGAAACGCCCAGATAAACTTCGCTATCGCGGAGCGGATGTCTTCGTAATACTCGATGCGAACTTCATAAACACGACCCGCTTCGAGACTCACCTCCTTCGTGACGGTCCTGATCTGACTGGCCGAGTTGCCTCCCCATTCATCAATCAAACGGCGGCCGTCCAGATACACCCGCACGCCGTCATCAGCTATCGCGCCGAGCTGATATTTGCCTGATTCCGGCGGCGTAAACTTGCCGGTCCAGCGGACTGAGAAACCATCCTCATTGACCTGAGGGGCGGGTCGTCCGCGACTCCAGTCAAAATTGATCTGCTCGTCCGTTCTGACCAGGACCGGCTGGCCCTGCAGCTCTTTGTTGTTGAAGTACTCGCCCGCAAAGCCTCCCGGCAAAGCAGAAGCCGGCACGGGAGCGCCCACGTCACCGGTCAACGTGGCTCCGAGTGCGTAAAGGACCTTCGTCGCGGGTGAGACGCTATTCCTGATTCCTTCGAGCGGGGTGACCGATTTGGATGGCTGGCCGTTGTAGTTGCCCAGCAGCACTTCGGCAGCGTCCGCATTTGGGCCGATGACGGCGATTGTTTTCAGATCCTTCTTCAGCGGGAGCGTGTTTCGATCATTCTTCAAGAGCACGATCGATTCGTGCGCGGCTTTGAGAGAGAGTTCTCGATGGGCGGGCGTGTCGTTCTCTGAGA
>JBGPFL010000555.1:0-4350 GCA_041483295.1 Blastocatellia bacterium
CTTCAAAGATGTTGTTCACCTTGACGTAGCTGTGAGGCTGAACCGGCACGCATCCGTGGCTGGGATCGCGGGGCAGCTTGTTCTGATCGATCCCGCCGCCGCCGTCGAGAGCGTTCTGATTGATATCGATTGCTCCTGTGAGATCGACAGTGGCGCCGACCGAGGTGCACGCTGACCCCGGAGGCGACAGCGTCCGATCATAGGAGAGATCGTAGAATACTCCGGTCGAAAGCGGTGAGCCGCCGGTTACCATTGCAAGCAGCCCTGGGAATGAGTCTGAGGGCTTTGAAGAAGTGGCGTTAGTGTAGCTGATCCCGGTGCCGCTCAGTTGGGCGAGGGTCGAGGACGGGTTGGTCTGAACATATCTGGTCAAGTCAAAGGCGTGCAGACCATCTATGCTAATCAGAAGCACGCGCCGTATGCGCCCGTGATCCGATTCATCGTATGAGGCAACCGCCCCCACACGGGCTGGAATGCTTATGGCAAGAACCGCCAATGTGACAAGTAACGCAACGAAAGACGTTCTGATGGCTCTCATATGGTTTTCTCCTCTTCAGTGTTCAGCGTCCTCGATCAGCGACAGGCTGAATCGGGAACGGGGGATGGGACAATTCCTAAACTTTCGTAGATTCGGTTATGATCATCACTTGAGTTTGCTTAGATGTCAATAGTTTCCAAGATTACAAGACCACCTCGTGCTTGAAATCCTGTCAATTATTCCGAAGGCGGGTATTGATTGAGTGGACCGAGCTCCTACAGCGGCAATCGCAATCGTGCTTCGCAGCCACGCGCGGCCTTCCGGTTCTCCAGTGTCAGTGTTCCGCCATGTGCTTCGGCTATTTGACGGCTCAGCACCAACCCAATGCCGGAGCCGGCGGGCTTGGTCGTGAAAAATGGCACGAAGAGGTTTCCGGTGTTCGAAAGCCCCGGACCTTCGTCCTCTATCCGGAGCTCGAGACCGCCGTTCGACTTGTTCCAGCCGACCTTCACTCCGCCACCGGTCTCCATAGAGGCATCGACGGCGTTGCGAACGAGATTGATGAGGAGCTGTTCCAACTGATCTCCATCTGCGCGGATGGTGACTTCAGGGCCCGGGATAAGGGCGATGTCCAGTCGCGTCTCAAGGCGGACGACTCGCTTGACCAGGGCGCTCACGCTCAGCGTCTGAAAGCGAGGCTGAGGCAGGCGAGCCAGCCGCGCATAGGCATCCATGAATCGACCAAGCGACGCCGCTCTCGTCGAGATCACGCTTAGGCCTCTGCGCATGTCTTCCCTGAAATCGATGGGCTGAGGGTCCCGCGTAACCAGGCTTTCAAGGCTTCCTGCGATCGACTTGATCGGAGCTAATGAGTTATTCAGTTCATGGCCGATGACGCGGACCAGTCTCTGCCACGCCTGACGTTCCTCCTCGCGCAGGGCGCGGCTGAGGTCGGACAGCACCAGCAGGTGGTGCGGAAGCCCGCGCTCGCGAAAGGTGCTGCGGCGAACATCCCATCGGCCGGCGCCGCCAGGAAAGGTCATCTGAACCGTGCGCACGCTTTCACCTTGCAGGCACTCCGCCAGCCCCAGGCCCGCGGCGCTGCGACCCATCAGCCGCTCTACCGGCTGAGCCAGCAGCCGTTCCCCGGCCCGATTCACAAAGCGCAGTTTCTCATCCGCGGTGAAAGTGAACACCGCGACGTCGATCTCGGCCATTACCGCGCTGAGCAAAGCTGTCGCTTCGAGAGCTCCCAATCGCTGTTCGCGAAGAATCTCGCCCAGGTAGTTTACTTCGAGCAGTGCCTCGCCGAGCGGATCGTCGTGCTTTGCTCCGCGCGCGCGAATGGAGAAGTCGCCCTCACGCAAAGCGGCGAGCAGGTTCGACAACGTTTGAAGCGGATATACCACGCGCTCGCGGGCCGCGAAACAGAATCCCAACCAGCACCCGACGATCAAGACCGTGAACGTCCACTCGTACTTTGCGGTGAATGATCCGGCCCAGAGAAAATAGAGCGAAGTGACGACTGCGGGCAGACCGGCGGCGAGGGAGAGGAGGAGAATGTGCTTATCGTGAGCAGGCCGTCTAGTGCGGGGAGTTGATCTCGAAGCGCCGGCTTTTGGTCCTTTTGATAACGGCATAAGCGAAATTCGAAATGCGAATTTCGAAATGCGAATTTCGAAATTCGCATTTCGCATTTCGCATTTCTTTAGAGCCCATATCTTTGCAGTCGCCGGTAGAGTGCGCTGCGGCTTAGCCCCAACTTCTCTGCGGCGCGGCTCACGTTCCCGTCGCATTGGCCAAGCGTCTTTTGAATCAGGAACGCCTCGACCTCTTCCAGACTCATGTCTTCCAGCCTCCGCGACATTTCGCGGCCCGCCTGGAGGCCCAGATCGGAAGTTTGCACGACTTCACCTTGAGCCATCAACACTGCCCGCTCGACGGCGTGATCGAGCTCGCGCACATTGCCCGGCCAAGAGTGCTTCAACAGCGCCTGCGAGGCGGACGAGTCGAATCCGCTGATATTCTTTCGGTAGCGCTTCCCATAGATTCTCAGAAAGTGCCTCGCCAGGAGGGGAATGTCATCGCGGCGGTCCCGCAGAGGCGGCAGATGGATCTCGACCGTGTTCAAACGGAAGAGCAGGTCCTGTCGAAAGCGGCCTGCGGTCACCTCGTCGGCGATATCGGCATTGGTCGCCGAGACGATTCGCACGCGGGAGCGGCGCGTCTTCGACGAGCCTACACGTTCGAACTCGCCTGTCTCAAGGACCCGCAACAACTTCGGCTGATGCTTCAACGGTAGATTCGCTATCTCATCGAGAAAGAGGGTGCCGCTTTCCGCGAGCTCAAAGCGCCCGACGCGATCCGTCTTGGCATCAGTGAACGCGCCCTTCACGTGGCCGAACAACTCGCTTTCAAAGACTCCTTCTGAGAGCCCGCCGACGTTGACGGTGACCATTGGTTTGGCCGCGCGCCCCGAGACGGTGTGCAGAGTCTGCGCGATGATTCCCTTGCCGGTCCCGTTCTCGCCCAGGATAAGGACGTTGGCGTCCGAAGGCCCGATGCGATCTATGATCCGGAGGACCGGCTGCATTGCGGTCGACTCGGCGATCAGCTTAGGGCTTCCCTCGTCGCGCAGCATTCGATTTTCGGCTTCGAGTCGCTGGCCCTTTCGGAGGGCCTGACCCAGCTCGACCTGATTACGAATGATCGTGAGGAGCCGATCGTTGTCCCATGGTTTTTGTATGAAGTCACGCGCGCCTCGCCGAATACCTTCTACCGCAAGCTCGACGCTGCCCCAGGCGGTCATCAGGACGACAGGAAGGCTACCCTCTATCTTCTGAATCTGAGTGAGGATGTCGAGTCCTTCCTGGCCGGATGTCGTGTCACGCGTGTAATTCAGATCGATCAACACCACGTCGAAGTCGCGGTCTTCGAGGGCCTCGAGAATCGCGGGTGGCGAGGTGACGGATTCGATTTCGTAACCTTCGGCCTTGAGGAGCAGGCGAAGAGCTTCCAGCACATCGGGCTGGTCGTCGGCGATTAGTATCCGGTACGAGTTCTGGTTCTTCATGTGAATTCTCTTGCGGCCTCGGCCTATATTAACCGCTGGGCTTTCGGGTCGCCACTCGGCGGGCAGGGGATCGAAGGGATATACCTGATTGGGAGTCTCGGTCTGAGCATCCTGCCAGTGTGCACGCCTCGCTGCACGAGGGCGCCGTCGCGGAGGCGGAGAGTGTCAGAGGTTGCGCACAGATTCCCCGGGTTCACCAGGGAGGCTCACACAGGGCTACCGCTCGTTTGGTCAGGCGCTTACAGGGTAAAGCCGCTCTCCTTGAGCTCGTGCTCCGCCTTGGGCAGGTCGGCTTCTTCAACAACGCGGCCGTCAAAGAGATGAATCTGCCTGTCGGCATGGCGCGCGTACCGGGGATCGTGGGTGACCATGCAGATTGTCGCGCCGGCCTGGTGAAGCTCGCGCATCAGGTCCATCACTGCTTCGCCGTTGTTCGAGTCAAGGTTTCCGGTCGGCTCGTCCGCCAGCAGGATGAGAGGGTCGCCGGCGACTGCTCTTGCGACCGCCACGCGCTGCTGTTGACCTCCGGAGAGCTGGCTCGGCAGGTGCTTGGCCCTATGGGCCATGCCGACTCGCTCGAGCGCCTCCTCCACTTTCTTCCTTCGCTCGGCCGATCTCATGCCTCGATAGGTCAGGGGAAGTTCGACGTTCTCATAGACTGTCAGGTCGCCTATCAGATTAAAGCTCTGGAAGATGAATCCGACCTCTCGGTTGCGAATGCGCGCGCGTTGCGACAGAGAGAGAGACGACACGGGCTTACCCGCCAGCGTGTAGCTGCCGTCGGTCGGCGAATCCAGCA
>JBGPFL010000556.1:0-4347 GCA_041483295.1 Blastocatellia bacterium
ATGCGAGCTCGCACGTAGTCCTGTCGATTGCGGGCCGATTCGTATTCGGCGTTTTCAGACAGGTCGCCCATCGCAACAGCCTTCTTGAGTTCTGCCGGAATTTCGGTCCTTAATTCCGCCTCAAGCTGGCGCAGCTCTTCTTGAATCTTTTGTTTGATGTCTTCTGACATAACTTAAACAACTCGCAGCATCTGCCTTGGCTCGTTTCAAGTCTCCCGGCCTGGTCCTAGAAGCACTGCGTTAGGGATCGTGGGCGGCTCGTTCAGTCGAACGGCTCCTGTTCGTTGGGTTCATCATCATTGCTCGGAGAAGTTTATACTGCCTGACAGCAACTAACAAGCGCCCTTCTTACTGCTCGGAGTCTTGCCCGCCCGGGCTGCTGGAGTGGGACTCGAGGTGCAGTACGCGCCACGGCGCCAAAGTCAACTTAATAGATAATTGACGCTTACCGGTGGACGGATTAGAATCACGGGTGCAGCAAGCGTCAGCTCGTGGATGTTCAGACGCGCCGATTCGCCCTCAAAGATAAAGCGACCGAATGCAGACAGCCAGAGAAGACCGGATCAGAGAAATCTTCGAAGAGGTGGCCCGCGGTTCTAACCTCGATCGCGCGCTCGCCCTCATAGCCGACCACACTGCGGCTTATCTGGGCGCGCCGACTTGCAAGATATGGGTGGTCAAGCGGGGTGATATCTGCGAGCGATGTCCGCTTGCAACCATCTGTCCGAACCGCCAGATGTGCATGCACCTGATAGCAGCCAGCGGCGCGGTGATGGAGAGGGAATACCCTCGGATACCCCTCTCCCTGTTCAGCGCGGCTGTGATTGGGCGAGGGGGGACTTCCGACTTCTCTGACCCGAGCGGCATTGGAGAGCGGCTGTTTGGTTTGCAGCACGGCGCGCAAGCCGACAGCCGCGACTCCTATGCGCTTTACCCGCTTAAAGGGGTGTCGGGAACGGTAGGGTTGATCGGGATCTTCAATCACAGGCCTATAGCAGAGGCGGAGATGCGCTGGCTGGTGCAGTTGGCGCCGGCTGCGGTCGCAGCGATAAGGGTTGCCGAGCTTCACTCCAGGGCCGAGATATTCCGACACCGCCTCGAGAAGGAATCGGCGCAAGCCTCGACGCTCAAACAGTCGGCCGCCGCGCGCGAGCTTGAGCTCGAGGATGCGGTCGCGCAGCTTACGCTTCAGGTGGCCCAGCTTCAGGTCGAACGCGAGCCGCTGGTCCGCTCAACCGAGGAGGCCACTAGCCGCGCCGACCGGGCCGAAGAAGAGAAACTGGTGCTTGCCGAAAGCGTGCAGCGGCTCCAGAACGAGAATGGCGAGCTTCGGGCGCGAGCCAACTCATTGTTGACCGTTCAGCAAGAGAGCGGACGCGCTTACTCCGAGATGGCCGCGCAGCTTGAATCCGAGCGACGCCGCGTTGAGGAAGAGAACGCCTGGCTCAAAGGCCGCCTCGCGACGCGCGAGCAGAACGTGGCCGAACAGAGCCGCCTGCGAGAGGCGCTTGCCGCGGAGGTGGCCGAGCGCAACCGCGAAGTACAGTCATTGAAGGCGCAGCTCGGCGCAGCTCAAAGCGAAATGCTCTCCTCGCGCGAGACTCTCCCTCGCCTGCAAGAGCGTCTGAAACAGCTCGAAGAAGCAAACGAAGGGCTGCGCGATCACAACGCCGCCATCAGCGAGAGCGTCGACGATCTCAAAGGCTCCCTCCGAATTGCCGAAGATGCTCGGGCGCGAGTCGAGCAGATTCGAATCTTTCTCGAACAGCAGACCGAAAGATCCACTGAAGAGATTTCGCGGCTGCGTCTCGAAAGGGACCGGGTGAACGGCGAGAACGAGCAACTCGTCACCGAAGTCGACCGACTTCGCTCCGACGTCGACCGGATTCGCTCCGAGCTGACCGGGACCCGCAGTACCATCTTTCGGCTGACCGAGGAAGGTGCCCGCGCGGGCGTCCTACACAGGCAAAGCGCCGAAGCTCTCGAAGCAGCTGAAGAACGCGCCCGCACGCTCGAGCAGGAGAAATCCGCCCTCGCTGCCGAGCGGGTCCTGGTCGAAGAACGCACGCTCAAGCTCGAACAGGAACGCGCCTCGATCGAAGAACGCACTCGCCAGCTCGAACAGGAACGGGAGTTGGCCGACGAACGTGTACGCCTGGTCGAGCAAGAGAACGCAAATCGGACCGACGAACGCAACATACTGGAAGAGCGCGTCCGCAGACTCGAGCAAGAGAACGAAACTCTTACTCGGCGGCGTGAGGCCATTGAGGAGAGCGCGCGCCAGCTTGTGGACGACAACGCAGCCATTGCCGGGTCCAACGCCCAGTTGGGAGCCGCAGTCAACCACTTCCAGGAGATCACCGCGCGGCTTGAAGAGGCCGCCGGCAAGCTCCGCGACCGCGCGGAAGCGAGCGATCGCGTGCGAACCGAGCTCGAACAGCGAATCCGAACGATGGCCGAACAGAACCGGCGCATCACCCACGAGACCCAGGCTCAGGCCCGCTTCATCGCCAATATGTCACACGAGTTGCGCACGCCGATGAATGCCATTATTGGGTTCACGTCTCTGCTTCTCGAAGACCGCGCCCTGCAGATGACCGACCGTCACCGCCGAAGCCTCGAACGCGTATCACGTAACGCACGGGATCTCCTGGAGCTCATCAACAACGTTCTGGATCTCTCCAAGATCGACGCAGGCCGGATGGACGTGTACTCCGAGCTGGCGGAGGCACGCGATCTGATCGAACGGGCGGTGGGGGTCGTCGAACCCCTCAAGGAGAGCCGGCCGATCAAACTGGTCATCGAGGTGCAGGACGACCTGCCGACGATGCGAACCGACCGCACCAAGCTTCAACAGGTCTTGATCAACCTGCTCTCCAATGCGATCAAGTTCACTCACGAGGGCGAGGTGAGGGTCACCGCGGAGCTTGTCGACGGCAATCGCATCCGGATCGCGGTCACTGACACGGGTATTGGCCTTTCAGTATCCGACTTCCCGAAGCTGTTCCAGGAGTTTCAGCAGTTCGGCACTCACGACCAGATAAAGTCCGGAACCGGCCTGGGGCTTGCAATCACTCGCAGGCTGGTCGAGTTGCTGGGCGGCGAGATAAGCGTATCGAGCCGGCCGGGTGAAGGCACAGTCTTTGCCGTCACGCTGCCGATCGAGATCGAAGGCCGGGCAGCTCCGGCGCCTGAAGTTGAAGCGCCGCCTTCGGATCCCGACCGCACCGCCCTCCTGGTCGATGGCGATCCCGGCTCGCTCTATCTGGTGAAGAAATATCTTACCGAAGCCGGCTACTCGGTTGCGGCCACCGATGACGCCGCACGGGGCCTTGAAATAGGCCGAATGGCGAGACCAGCAGTGGTCGCCATCGACCTCGACATGCTTGAAGGCGCGATAGGCCTTGTGGAGCAGCTTGTGGTGAACGATCCTGGCGGAGTGATCATTGCCATGTCGCGCGACGCGTCGACAGAAAAGGGCGCGCGCGAAGCCGGGGCCACTCTGTTCCTGCTCAAGCCCGTCGATCGCGCTGAGCTACGGCGCACCCTGGAGCGGACGGCCGGTCACCCACAGGCCGCCGGGCACATGCTGGTGGTGGACGATGATCCCGACACGCTTGAGTTGATTGTGGAAATCCTGGAAAGCGGTGGGTACGAGGTCCAGACCGCAACAAACGGACGGGAGGCCCTGGACGAGATTGCGCGTTCGGTCCCTGAAGCGATTGTCCTCGACCTGATGCTGCCCGAGATGGACGGATTCGAGGTTGTCCATCGCTTGAGCCTGAACCCGGACTGGCGCCTGGTCCCGGTCATCCTGCTGACGGCGCGCGACCTTTCGCACGAAGAGCGACGGGCTCTGGACATGGGCACGGCTCGAATCATTCAGAAAGGGAGCTACAGCCGAGACGAACTGTTGGCCGAGCTAAGGGTGGTAACCGGTGCAACAGCCCTCACAGTCCCCGAGGACGTGAAGTCGTAGCTCGCCCAAGAAGATTCTGCCTTCCGAACTACCCTGGCTTCATCTTCACTCGCAAGCCATCAATGCTCCCTACTTCGGCCGGATTGTCTCTATACTTTGATCGCCGGTGTGATTCGTGGTTTGCCTCCGCAAGACCGCACGCTAGAAGCGTGGGTACCGGTGGAATCGGACAACCAAGGCGGTGAAGCGCCGGCTTCCGGACGCCTCACCCCTGCTGTATGCCGGTGACTACGGATTACGATCCTGACCATCGTGGGCCTGTCTGTAGATGTCCCGGCTGGAGCGGTCCAGCATATGATCCAGCCGCCGCCGCTCATGGAATGTCAGGTTGCCATCACTTCTCGCCCGTCGTTCATAGGCCCTTATTC
>JBGPFL010000557.1:0-4344 GCA_041483295.1 Blastocatellia bacterium
CAGTTGCTGACGGCGAAACTGGATTTTTCCGTTTCGGGCTTCACGACCTGGGTTCGGCCAACCGAAACGCGGCCGCAAGTCACGTTGCGCGAGTTGATGGAGCGTCTCCAGAATCATCCGGGAGTGCAGTGGGTCGCCGCCGTCAGCGATAAGGCAGGCATCCAGATCACCGTCGAAGACCATCAGTCAGGCTCTGAAGAAGACTATCCACGCACCAGCTACCAGGGCGTAACGCCGGACTACTTCCGCGCCATGGGAATACCGATGCTGCAAGGTCGGACCTTCACCGAGAGTGATGCTTATGAGACCTCGCGTGTCGCCATCATCACCGAGTCACTGGCGAGACGGTGTTTCCCAAACGTCGATCCTATCGGCCGGCGGATCTATCCTGGGCGGCTGAATCCCAACGAGGTCGCGCAGCCTGATCGCTGGACGTCACAGTCGCTATGGACAAGCATCGTAGGCGTGGCGGCTGATGTACGAGATCTGAGCCTGAACCCGGAGGTCGAATCAAACATCTACGTTCCCTACTGGCAGTTCCCGATGCAAACGCCGACGCTCCTCGTGCGAACTGCCGGGAAGCCATCCAGCCTCGCGGCTGCCGTGCATACCGAAGTCAAGTCCCTGAACAAGAATCTGCCCGCGCCGAAGGTTCAGACGATGAACGAGCGACTCTCTGATATCGTCGCTCAGCCGCGATTCCAGACGCTCCTGCTCACGTTGTTCGGTCTCTTGACGCTGGTCCTGGTGACTGCTGGGATCTATGGCGTCGTGTCTTACTCCGTTGCCCAACGCACTCAGGAGATCGGGGTGCGTATGGCGCTCGGAGCACAAAGCCGTGACGTGCTGAAGTTGGTGGTGGGGCAGGGGATGAAACTCGCATTGATTGGCATGGGCGTCGGGTTGATTGGGGCATTCATACTGACGCGGTTGATGGAAAATCTGCTCTTCGGTGTGAGCGCGACTGATCCGGTGACGTTTGCGGTCGTTGCATCGTTCCTTGGAGCGGTGGCGCTGCTGGCCTGTTACATCCCGGCGCGCCGGGCGATGAAAGTCGATCCGATGGTGGCTCTTCGATGCGAATGACAGACTGGTTTGCGATTCACTGGTGGATCACTGCTTTTCCTGAACCGGATCGGGTGTCCCTGCGGGATGAGACGCGGCTGTTAAAGCACTCGAAGAGGTGAGGCCGACTTCCTCTGAAGCGTTGGTGTCGAGTCCCATCGGCCGGGTATGCTTCCACCGCAGTCGGGGCATTTGCCATCGCGAATGCGATTCTTCATGACCCGGAAACCGATGCGCTCAATCAGCAGGCCCCTGCAGTCTGGACAGAAGGTGTTCTCGTACTTTCCGAGAGCGCCCGGAATGTTGCCGGCGTAAACGAACTTCAAGCCGGTGTCGTATCCCATCTCCGCCGTCCTAATCAACGTTTCAACTGGCGTGTTGTCCGGCCCGGTCATCTTGTAGTCCTTATGAAAGGCCGTGACGTGCCACGGGATCTCGGGCGACACGCTCGCGATGAACTCCGCCATAGCTTTCAACTCGTCTGCCGAGTCATTGAAGCCTGGTATCACCAGCGTCACGATCTCGAGCCAGAATTCCCGTTCGTGCACCATCCTTATCGTGTCGAGTATGTTCTGAAGGACTCCGCCCAGTTTGCGATAGTGCCCGTCATCGAAGCTCTTCAGGTCTATCTTGTAGAGGTCCGTAAACGGTCTGATGTAGTCCAGCACTTCGGGCGTCGCATTGCCGTTTGACACGTATCCGCACGCAAACCCTGCGGCCTGGGCCTGCTTGAAAATCTCGACCGCCCACTCGCTGGTGATGAGCGGTTCGTTGTAGCTGGAGACGACAAGCCGGGCGTCGTACTGTTGCGCGATTCGAACCAGGTCTTCCGGAGTCATGCCGAGCGGAGGAGCGATTGCGTTGGGATCGCGAAGAGCCTGGGAGGTTACCCAGTTTTGACAATAGCCGCAGTGAAGGTCGCATCCGAGCATTCCGAAAGTGAGCGCGAGCGATCCCGGATAAGCGTGGAAGAACGGCTTCTTCTCGGTGGGATCGCATTGAACGCCGCCGACGTAACCCGCGGGCACCATCAGTCTTCCGCTATCGTTGTAGCGGACCCGGCAGATTCCATCCAGCCCGCCCAGGATGACGCAGCGGTGGCCGCAGGCGAAACAGCGGACCTTCCCGCCCTCCAGATGTTCGTAGAGTTCGCCTTCGATTGTATGGGTCTTGAGTACCTCTTTAAGCGTGGTCGCCATCGTCGGCTGCCGATCTATTCGTAACAACTGAATCCTACCAAAGGAAATGCGAAATGCGAATTTTGAAATGCGAAACGCGATTATCCGAGGAATTTCGCATTTCGCGCATTTCGAATTTCGCATTCCGAATTTTGCCTTCACGACAACGCTTGGGGAATGGTAAATTGAGTGATCAGCCGAACGCCACAGGAGACTCGCCACAACTCCAATGAAATTTAGAGTCCTGCATCACGACCACTGCTTTGATGGGTTTGCATCCGCAGCCGTGTTTTCACGTTTCTTTATCGAGAAGATCAGGCCGGATGCCGAGATTGGCTATGCCGGTCTCGCTCACAAGCCTAATCAGTTGCTGATTGAAGAGGAGTTATTCGAAGGCGATGAGAACGCCATAGTCGACTTCAAATACAGTCCCTCTTCGCGGCTGACCTGGTGGTTCGACCACCATCAGAGCGCCTTTCTCTCGACGGCCGATGAGAAGCATTTCTACTCAGAACGGTCTCCCACCAAGTTCTACGACCCGAACTACAAGTCGTGCACCAAGTTCATTGCCGACACCGCCACCGCAAAGTATGGCTTCGACCAGAGCAAACTTACTGAATTGATTTACTGGGCTGATGTGATCGACGGGGCGCAGTACAAAGACGCTCGGACCGGCGTAGAGCTTAACGAGCCCGCGCTTCGATTGATGCTGGTCATCGAAGCAAGCCGCGACGAAGGATTGATGGCAAGAATAATCCACATGATGCAAACTGACTCGCTCGATCAGATCATGGAAGACTCGGAGGTCGACCGGGCGTTTCGGCCGCTTTTCGAGCGCCACCTGCGCATGATCGATTCCATTCGTCAGGCAGCTAGGCTGGAGGGCGGGGTGATCTATTTCGACTTGAGCTCGCAGGATGCTGAAGGCTACAGCAAGTTCATCCCGTATTACTTGTTTCCCGAGTGTGTGTATTCAGTAGGTTTGAGCCTGTCGAGCAGCCGGTCGAAGGTGTCGGTCGGTTTCAATCCGTGGAGTCCCGAGCCTCGCCGGCACAACCTGGCGTCGATATGCGAGCGGTACAATGGCGGCGGCCATGCGGTTGTCTGCGCCATCTCATATCGTCCGGACCAGATAGAGCTGGCGAGGGAGACAGCCCAATCAATCGCCAGCGAATTGAGATCCTGAGGCTGATGCGATGTCGGGTGCAGCGACGTTTCATGTGAGCGATCACTCACGACCGCTTAAGGCACAACGACTCGAAGACACACTAACACTTCTCGTGCTCTTTCGTGTTAGGTAGTTGTGGCAGTCTGTTCCACGCCTTCTACTAGACAATGTCTGCTGCTTTGTTGATGTCTTCGCCTGCGACGAGCACGAACTCATTCTTGGACCCTTGCAGGCGGCTTTGACGGTAGGGTCTGTACTCCTCGCTCTCATAGAAAGCTACTGCAGCGTCCCTCGAAGGCCACTCGATGATCAGGAATATCTGAGGTATTCTTCGGTCACCCTCCAGCTTCTCAATCTGAGACGTACGAGCCAGGTAGCGGCCACCGTATGCTTCAACAAGGCCAGTTACATTCTTGACGTACTCCAAAACCCAGCTACGGTCAATTACGTCGATCTCCGCAACAGCGTAATACTTCATATGAGGTTCCTAAACCAAGGACTGGGCTGGCCAGTCACTGCACACTTCGTTCAGCTGCATCAGCAGCTAGAGTGTAGTACTTACCTCGCCGTGATAGCGAGATCCGAATGTGGCCTTCTATTTTTCCTTCCTTGTATTTTGTGTGAAACTCGTCCGCACTCGAGCCCTCGCTTTCAATGATCTCCCCGCCGCTCTCCTGGATATCTCTTCCAAGGTCAGCTCTGAGAACCTTCAAAAAGTCGCTTTCGTCGAAGCCCCCTTCTTCTTGCTCAAGGATTGAAAAAGTTGTTGCCGACCCATGATGCAGGTCAACACGTCCATCGTGACCTATTCCGCCGGCAGTTCCTCCAATGCCGCCTCCAGGGCCTGAGTAGTCAATGCCTTCGTAGGCAGTCGCCTTCAGTGACTGGTCTAAACTGAATCTTGAAAGAAATCTACTTAGCAGTACCTTCATA
>JBGPFL010000558.1:0-4342 GCA_041483295.1 Blastocatellia bacterium
CGTGATGCGTGACAATGGTACCGGGCTCACGAGGCCTCATCTCCGGGCCGCGCGTTATGAGGATTCCCGAGCCATCGCACATTACGGATCACGCATCACGCATCACCTATCAACATTGCCGTATTTGAACTTATGACTTCTCTTCGATTTGAAACGGGGCCGCGCACCGGTGAAGCGGTTGTAATAGACAAGAGCAAATTCACCTTCGGCAGACACCTCGATTGCGACTGCATGCTCAAGCACTTGACCGTTTCGCGAGTGCACTTCTATATCGAGTTTAACGGGGGCAAGTACTTCCTGGTGGATGAGAACAGCGGGAATGGGACATTCGTTAACGGCCAACAGGTCTCCTGGGTGGAAATGAAGAACGGAGACAAAATTCAGGCGGGACCTTTTGTCTTTTCAGTCGAGTTGCCCGAAGAAGAACCAGAAGAGGCCGGCCCGACCGCCAGTATTGAAGAACGTGGAGACCATAACCAGGTGGATGAGGCGCACGCTCGCATCTACCCTCGCGAGTACCTCGAGGGAATTCGGCAATTCAATACGGGCGGCTACTTCGACGCGCACGAAATTTGGGAGGAGGTATGGCTCCGCTCATCAGGCGAGGCGAAACTCTTCTATCAGACTCTCATTCAAGCGGCGGTTGGACTGCATCATTACGGGCGCGGCAACATGCGCGGCGCCCTTGGAATGCATAAGAACGTAATGGAGAAACTCGATCGGCTTCCTGACGTTTTCATGTCGCTCGACCTGGCAGAGTTCAGACGCCAGTTTGCGGGCTTCTTTGCAGACGTCGAGCGCGAACAGGCGCCGTCCGGCGATAGGCGGCCACCCCTGATACATCTCTTGAAGGACGAGGTCGAATAAGGTCGGCCGCGTCGTTTTTGATGGGCCGGCCAGCTAATGTTGCGGCTATGCAACAACCGGATAACCGTTGTCAGACTGGGACGTTCAGGCTTGCAGATGGGTGAACCAGAGAAAGACCTCATCGGAATGCTGAGCTCGGTGATCGGGACCGAACGCGTAACTCCCGAGCCCGGACTGAGCATCGACGGACTGGTGCCGAGCGCGCTCGTGAAGCCAGGCTCTCCTGCCGAGGTGGTCGAATGCTTGCGGGTCTGCGCTGAAGCCGGCGCGGCCGTAGTGCCCGCCGGCCTGATGACCTGGCTTGAAAGCGGCAATCCGCTGAGGCGCGCCGACGTGGTTCTGAGTCTGGAGCGTATGAATCGCATCGTGGAGTATAGCCCGCCGGATCTAACCGTAACCGCGGAACCCGGAGTCGCGATCAGTGTGCTGAATGAGGTTGTGAAGGGCGAGTGCCAGTGGCTACCTCTGGATCCGCCGGGATCTGACAAGGCGAGCCTTGGCGCCATCGCCGCGTGCGCGTCGAGCGGACCCTTGAGATTGGGATTCGGCTCGCCGCGAGACTACGTCATTGGTTTGAGACTCGCGCACGCAGACGGCAGTGAGAGCAAGTCGGGTGGCAAGGTGGCGAAGAACGTTGCGGGCTACGATATGAATAAGCTCTACGTTGGGAGTTATGGCACACTTGCGGTTTTGACCGAGCTGACATTTAAGCTTCGGCCGCTCCCAGAGAGGTTCCAGACCGCTGTCCTCGTGGGCGATCGGAATGCGTTGGTCCAAACCGCCAGGCGCATTCTTGCGTCCGAGGTAATCCCCGCTTCACTGTTTCTGACAAGAGGCGCATTCTCGGATTCGGCGACGGGGGGAGCCGGCGAGTGGGCGCTGCGGGTCCGCTTCGCCGACAACGCTGCCGCCGTTCAACATCAGATGAGCCTGGTCCTCAAACTCGCGCAGGGAAGCGGGGCAGCGGTTTTGCGTGCAGCCGGGGATTCGATGTGGGCCGCCGTGGCAGATGTAGATCGGCTCGGGCGGAACGCGCTCCGGCTGAGCGTTCCGATCTCGGCGACTGTGTCTGCTGTTGAGGAGGCCTCGACTATGCTGCCTGACTGCGCGGTTTCGGCAGATCTGGGTACCGGAGTAATCAGGCTTGCGTTTGACGCTGAGGATGATGCGGCCATTGATGCGACCAGACAGCTTCGCATAAAAATCGCAAAGGTTGGGGGAAGCCTTGTGATCGAGCGAGCAGCCCTGGCCGTGAGGCGGCATATGGACGCGTGGGGCGAGATCGGAGCAACCGCGGGTCTGATGAGAGCCGTCAAGGAACGGTTCGATTCCCACTCGATATTGAATCCCGGCCGTTTCGCTTGTGGCATTTGACCGAGTCGACCAAGGCTGAGTTTCTCCGAGAGAACGTTTAGAGTGGACGGCAACCAAACATGCCGAAGGTAATGGAAAGAGATATAACGCAAGCGAGGCTTCCTTCTCTCCTCCAGGAGAATTCGGAGAGTCTTTTGACGTGCGTTCACTGCGGCCTCTGTCTGCCGTCGTGTCCTACTTATCGCGTACTGGGCAACGAGAATGATTCTCCGCGCGGGCGAATCTATCTGATGCGGGGAGTGGCAGAGGGGAGGCTGGCAGTTGCCGATACTTTCATATCGCACATAGATCTTTGTCTTGGCTGTCGGGCTTGTGAGAGTGCGTGCCCCTCTGGCGTGCCGTACGGCCAGTTGCTCGAGGCAGCCCGCGTCGAAGTGGCTGAGGCTAATTCCGCCCGCCGTTCAGGGCAGGCGTTGCTTATCCGCTTCGTTCTCAATCACGTCTTTACCAGTCCGCTCTTGTTAGGTGTGGGTATGTTGCTCGCCCGATGGTTGAGAGATAGCGGCCTGGCCCGTCTCATATTCGAATCGGATGCTCTTGAAGGACGGACTCGCCTCGCCCTTGCATTGCTGCTTGCGAGCCGCTCCACTCTTAAAACCTCCCGGGCGGGAGGCTCGAGAGCGGACTCGGCAGAGCCTGAAGCTAACGTTGGCGGGATGAGGGTCGCAGTGCTTCTTGGCTGTGTAATGGAGGGCCTCTTCACTCACGTCAACCGGGCAACCGAGCGAGTGCTGAAGCAGAACGGTTGTGAGCTTGTCGGGGTCGACTCGCAGATGTGCTGCGGGGCGTTACACGCCCATTCCGGGGAAATCGAAGCGGCCAGGCAGCTTGCCCGCAGGAATATTGAGGCTTTCCTTGCGAGTGGATGCGACCGAATAGTCGTGAATTCCGCCGGCTGCGGCGCGGCGATGAAGGAATACGCCGCCCTGCTCGAGGGCGATCCCGACTTTTCCGAGCGGGCGGGCCATTTTAGTTCGAAGGTCAGGGATATCTCGGAATTCCTGGTTGAGATCGGATTCAAGCAGAACGGCGGGTTGGTCAAAAGACGGATTGCCTACGATGCACCGTGCCACTTGATGCACGCTCAGGGCGTGACGGAGGCCCCGCTGGACCTTCTGAAATCGATACCCGGCGTTGAGATTATCCCACTGCCGGGCTATGAAAGTTGCTGCGGCGGCGCAGGCATTTACAATCTACAGCACGCTGAGCTGAGCTCGAATATTCTGTCGGCCAAGATTGCAGCGATCCGGGCCAGCGGAGCCGATGTTGTAGCCACCGGTAACCCCGGCTGCATAATGCAGATCGGCGCCGGAGTGCTCCTGGAGGGATTGAAGGTCGATGTGCTTCATCCGATCGAATTACTTGATGCGTCCGATTCGGATGAATCGTAATGGTCGGCCTGGCGCAATGTGGAAGGGCGCTCCACCGAGGGACTCTTTAGCGGCGCTGCGAGAGTCGTGAGATGCGAAGCAGGATCTGTGTAATACTCTTCATCCTGATCGGAGCGGCGATCATTTGTTCCCCGGCTGCGCGAGGTCAGGCAGTTCACTCGAATCACTCAGACCATTTTGGCCCGGAAATCACAGCCTTTCTCGAGTTAATGCACCAGGAAGAGGTCGAGTTGGATTTTCAGATCCTACATGATGAGATTTCGCGAAAGGAGTACGTTCGATCCAGGAGCCGGATCGCGGTCCTTCGCCAGACCGTCCTGAGCATGGCGCGAGAGACGGGCGAAGACCGGGTACCTGAACTTCATGTCGTGGTTGGAGCAGAAGTCGATCAAATAGTCGACGGTGGGACAAGAGCGCTCAAGGGAGTGAAGCCAGGAACTATCATTGAAGGGAAGTGGCGGTACCTTGGGACGGTCATCCGAGGCGAGGCTTTCTACACATTTGAGAGGCTAACGGGGAAGTAGCCGGCTTGTGTCGGATCGAGTGGGCGGAGCCAGGAAGCAGAGGCAAGGGGATTGAGTGCCTTGCTGGGGTGGGGCTAGGCGTCTACTGTTGACAATAGAAAATTTAGCGCTAATATCGTGTTTGCCTTTTGCGCGTTGGCCTTTAATCTATTTCTTAGCGCAATAAGCCTGCCCCTCGACGTTTCA
>JBGPFL010000559.1:0-4337 GCA_041483295.1 Blastocatellia bacterium
CCCGCTCAAGCACCGCGGCGTCTACAGGCGTGATCTGCTGCTGAGGGGCCGCGGGAGCCGCTGCGGGAGGAGGCGTGGACGCTCGGTTTGTGTTGTTGGAAATCTGCTTCGAGTCGCGGCAAGCCAGCGCTCCGACGAGAAGAGCCGCGGCCAATCCCGAGATCATCAGTTTGACCTTCTTCGTATTGTCCTTTCCCATCTTCACGAAGCCTCGTCTCGGCACAGATGGCCTATCGCCTTCTGAGATTGTCCAGAACCTCTCGGGCCAGGGCGTCCGGCAAACCCAATCTGCCGTTGTGACATGCGCCGCACTGATTCTCTTCGGGCAGCTTGATGCGATCGAGCGCTCCGGCTGCGACGACGGAGGCATGGCACTCGCTGCAAAGATAGTCGGGTGCTTTAGCCAGTGGATAATCCTTCTTCTTGCGCGGCCGGATGTCGAATTCGTGATCCTCGTGCTTGAAGGCCTTCACCATGTTGAAGAGGTGCGGCGAGTGCGGGCCGTCGAGTTTGTGGCACTGGGCACACTGATTCATCGAGGGCGGCTTTACGGGCTGCTCGCCATGGCACTTGAAGCAACTGCGATGGCCGGTCTCGACAGTCATCTCGGGGACGCTCGGCGTTGCCGGCTGCGTTCTCTTGTGGCAGTCGGTGCAACGGGGAGTCAGGACTGAATACTCCTGATTACCGGTCGTGAAGACCACCGGCCGAGGCAAGGGCTTCAAGTGAGAGGGGTGCGAGAAGTCGGTTCCGAAATCGGTTGGCACCTGCGGTTTGGGAAAGCGGAACAGCGAGGGATGCGACTTCGAGATAGGCCCCGCTTCGTGGCAGATGCCGCAGAACAAGGCCGGTTTAGTCAGGGCTTCCAGTGCGAGGTTGTGACACGGGGCGCAACTGACATGGCCGGGGAGATCTTTCACATCCGGCTCGGCCCGAGTGATCTTGTGGCACTGAGAGCATTCGAGCGTCTTGTGCTTGTCTTTGCCGTGAGGGAAGCTCGCGAGTTCGCGAGTCTGTGTAGACTGAGTAATCGGCGCGCCGCCATCGCGAGCCTGCAAGCGAGTGTCGAGAAAGACTACTGCTATCAGCAGCCCGATTAAGGCGAACACTGTTCTCTTGATGCCTGATACGGTCAAGCCTATCTCCTGACAACGCTGTGCGGGCGGCAATCCGTTACCTGCCTGATGGAGCCGCACCCGCGCGGCTACGAACCTGGTTTATGACACCCTCCGCAGGTCGTCGGGCCCTTCATCGAAGCTCGATGGCAAACGATACAGCTATCGTGAAACGCGCGTTCCGACCAGACCTCATCAAAGTCCCGGTTCTTGGGATTCCTGGGATCGCCCTCGCCTCGATGGCAGGCGCTGCACTTCCAAAGTTGCGGAATACCTCGAGAGTTCATCGTGTGATGGCATCCCGCGCATGCAGCGCCGGCCTTTGCTTTGTAAGGCGCATTGGGATCCGGAGTGATTCGCGCTTCGTGTCGCTTGTGATCGAACAGCACGACGCCGCGGGCACCTCTGACGTCAAGCCTGACTACTTTCGATTGAACCTGCTCGCTCTGGTCCGGCGCAGGCGAAGGTCCGGCCTCCAATGCCACAGGCATTAGCAATCCGAATCCGTATGCGATAAGAACTGCGAGCTTCAGTCTCATTGTCCTCACATATGGTGGTTTCAGCGGCAATCTTCTCAAATTGGCAAGATAACAGGTTGGGAAGGTGAGCTTGCTCCCGCCATCCCAGGAGGCGAAATTAGCGGGAGCAAGCTCGCCTTCCCAACCTGTTATCTTGCCGAGTTTCTCCTCTAACTCTCAGGGTAGACCGCTCGCCAAGACTGGCTACCCTGCAACCTCGCCTTCCCAAGCTGTTATCTTGCCGAGTTCTCCACTAACTCCCATGGTCGACCGCTCACCGAGACTGGCAAACGCTGCAACGCTACCTTCGTTTTCTCCCTCGGAGCAGCAGCCCGAGCGGCAAGAACAGCGCCGCCAGGCCTAGCATCTGCTCAGAACCGCAACTCGATTCGCGCAACTCAGACACCTTCGATGGTGTCTCCTTCTTCTCTGTAGCCGTGTCGCGCCCTTTTGGCTCCCCAAAATACTTGCGCACCTCACCGGCCTTCTTGATCTCGGGCACAGTGAACATCGTGCCGTCCATCAGAAAGAGCTTTTTCATTTCATCGAGATTAAAAGGACGTGCGCCTCGTCGTCCGAACACCGACAATTGATTACCGCTCTCGTCGACTGCTCTGTCGCGATCGAGCCCTTCCGAGATCGCAAGCGCCTCGCCATGCGTGTGAAAAGTAGCGATGAGCTCAGGCGTGGGCCTAGGGCTGAATCCATAGTTGCCCGGCGTTTCGGGCGAAGTCACTTGAACTATTCGCATGCCGTTGCGCCCATCCGCAATATAGGCGAACAGGCTCACGTTGGTCATTCCAACTTTGACGTCGCGCGCGTCGTTGATCTTGCCTCCCGCGTCGTAGACCTGATCTATGCGGGCGTGGGTCGGGCGTTCGATATCCAGGATGACCAGCCCCTGCTTGCCCGCCGCCACGTAGGCATAAGTGCGAACCAGGTAGATGTTGTTCGCTTCGGCCAACGGCACCGCGGCGGCCGGGATGGCGGCGGCCTTTTCGGGATCGGTCACGTCGATAACCTTGACCCCTTCGGCATCGCACACGAACGCGTACCGGAACTGGACCTGGACGGCGCGAGGGCTCTTGATGAACGGCGACCCGATCTCGCCAGCCACGCGCGGCTTCAGCGGGTCATTGATATCGACGATCACCAGCCCCCGATCGCACGTGATGTAGGCATGCGTTCCAGCGATGGTGATGTTGTTCGCGCCGTTCAGAACGCCATTCGGGTTCCAGGTGAGAGCGCGTTTGAGGAAGTTGTTTCTCGGATTGCCGTCGAGGAGCGTCGCGGCGAGGACCGTTACGAGTCCCTCGTACTTGTCCGTCACGTAGAGGTAGGCGTAAAGCGGGTGAATGCCCTGTTTGTCGTCACGGTTGACGGCCTCTTCATTTTCGGGCAGGTGCCGCCGTGTCGGATCGACGGCGAGCGTCGATGGCGAAGCTACCGCGGTCGCGTACTTAGTGTCGACGTAGAAGCGCTGTCCCAGAGGCGAGAACGGCGCCGTGGTCATTCGCTCCGAGAAGCCCTTTTGATCTATGTTGGCCACGTCATAAATGCGCAAGCCCCCTCGCCCGGTCGCGGCGTAGAGATACTCGCCTCTCAACTGCACGCTCAGCACTTCGGTCGCGCGCCTGCGCAACGGCCCAAGCCCGCTGCTGATGTCGCCGCCCGGATGTTCGTAGGCTTCTTTCAGCTCTTCGTGATTCTCTTTGTGCTTTCTGTACGCTTCGGGATAAGCGAGTTTGTGCAGGAGGCTTCCGATGACTGCTTGCGGCTCGCTGCGTTCGGTGGCGACAACCGCTTCGAAGCCTTCCTTGCCCTGAGCTACATAAACAAATCTGCCGAGGAAGTTATAGAAGTTGGTCCCCTGCATCAGCACCTGGGCCATAATTGCATTGTTGTCGTTGTTGGACCCGACGTGACAGTCGCTGCACCCTCGCGTCTCCTCGGTCCTGACCGTGTGCGGGAAGCAAGTGCTGAATGACTGGCCGCTGTAGCCTTCGGCCGAGACGGTCTGCTGTTGAGAGTAGATCCATTCGCGATTCGCATTCTGCGAGCTCACGAGAACGGCGCAGGCTGACCGAACTGGAGAAACCCGTCGCCCGGTAACCGTGCCGTCGCGGCCCAGCATGAAGACGTCGTCTCGCAGGGTCTGAAAATTATAAGAGGTCCAGTTCCGAAGCTCCTTCTCCCCTTCGTTGTGGAGCATCGGCATCTTCTGATTGGCTTCCATTTTCAGATGGCAACCGAAGCAGCTTGGCAGCCACGAAGTGTGACAGGTGAAACACGACATGTTGCTGTTCGAGTGCGCGAGCCCCTCATCGCTCGCCGGCAGATCACCCCAGCTCTTCCCGTCCTTCCACAGCGTCTTTGCCAGCCGCGCTTTCTCGTTGTAGTGTGAATTGCCCGGCGTGATCGAGTCCTTCACCTGAACAACTTCCCACAGCTTGTCTTTCTCGAGCGCCGAGCGCTGAAAGAGTTTGCCGTCTCTCTTGAAGAAGCGATCCTTGCCGAACGGCGTGTCGCGATAATCGAGCATACGATTGCCGCCGGCCGCCGCTGAAGTGCGGGCGTCGCGCGACGTCGGATCGGCTACTTTCCAAACGGTTCCGTGGCAATCGGCGCAATCAATCTCGACCGCGTTGCGCGGCTCACCGTAGAGCTTGCCATTGCCGTGATTGTCCTGTTTGAAGTGACAATC
>JBGPFL010000560.1:0-4330 GCA_041483295.1 Blastocatellia bacterium
ACCGAAGAGGCTACGAAGGCGCACCTTCGTAGCCTTGATCTTCAGTGTTCCTGTCCGGGCCCTCCAGTGAATATGATCCGCCGGCCTCAGGCAAGCCTTTACACTTCAGTCGTTCTTCATTAGATTCGACGAAGCTTCTGGAGGTCCAAAATGAAACGAGTGTTTGCCGTGTCCTTCGCCCTGGCCTGGTTCCTGCTCGTAGGTGTGTCCACCCGCCAGGGTCGTGCCTTCGAAGGAGATCCTGTCACTTTCAACAATCAGGTAGTCCGCTTGCTCCAGCGCAAGTGTCAGGTCTGCCATCACCCCGATGATATCGGACCTTTTTCTTTCATGACCTACAACGAGGCGAAACTGTTCTCGGTGATCATAAGAGAGGCGGCAGAGTCGCGCGTGATGCCTCCCTGGAGCGCAGCCCCGGGCTGCGGAGAGTTCGAAAACCAACCAAGACTCACCGACGAAGAGATCGACATCCTGGCTCGATGGGTCGATGCCGGCACACCGGAAGGAAACCCGGCAGACCTGCCTCAACCGCTACAGTTCACCAATGACTGGAGGCTTGGTCCGCCGGACCTCGTGCTGCAGCCCGAGTCAGACTTCGATATCGGACTCGGCGACGACATATATCGCTACTACTCGTTTCCGACCGATCTCCGCGGCGACCGCTTCCTCTCTGCGATAGATGTGAGGCCCGGCGCCCGGAGCGTCGTTCACCACGCGATTCTTTACATCGATGAGACGGGCGAGTCGAAGCAGCCTGACGATCGCGACCCCGGCCCGGGCTTCCCGTCATCGGGTGGTGCGGAGTTTCTGATAACGGGACTCGCAGGATGGTGGGTGCCGGGAGAGGAGGCGCAGTTTGAGGGCGAGGGCACCGGCTGGCGATTGCCAAAAGGCGCTCGGGTGGTGATAAAGATCCACTATCACGTTCATCACGGCGGCGCCGCGAAGGACCGTACTCAAGTAGGACTGTATTTCGCGCGGATGCCCATCAGAAAAGAGCTACGCGTGTTTCCCGTGGGCAACACGGCCTTCGTGATTCCAGCGGGCGAGGCGAATTACCAGCTCACGGCCTCCTCATCGGCGCTCGCCGCCGGCCAGAGCGCCCACGCCCTCGGAATTGCCGCGCATATGCAGTTGCTCGGGCATGAAATGGAAGTGGGCGCGACGAGACCTGATGGTTCAACTCAGTGCCTGGTCAACATCGAAGACTGGGATTCGCACTTTCAGGGTTTGTACAGGTTCAAGGATCCAGTGCCGCTTTCAGCCGGGACGCGATTGACGCTGTCCGCTTCATACAACAACTCGGTAAGCAATATCGAGAACCCGAATTACCCGCCAAAACCGGTCCGATCCGGCGAGCTCACCACCGACGAGACTTGTATGGCGTTCGTCAAGTACACCCTTGATGCCGAGGACCGAGATATCTCCTCGCCGGAGATCAAGAGCGCAACCATCGATTCAAGCGATCGACTCGTGGTCAAGGCCAACGGCTTGCTTGATGGAGCGGACATCATGGTTGATGGGACGCGCCTTGCCGATACGAGCAACATCAAGAAGAAGAAGGTGAAGAAGGGTTTGCAGTCGATCGCCGATTGGAGGGATCTCATTGCTCCCGGACGGCAGGTCTCGATAACCGTGTTGAATCCGGACGGCGCCCGGTCAGCTTCTGTCAGTCTAACGCGGTAGGAGAAATGCGAAATGCGAACGCTCGCCTCTTTCGCATTTCCTTTTCACTGATTCTAGAACCGAAACTTCAATGAGCCGGATACGAAACGCGGAGGCGAGAACTGTATGGGTGTAAACTCGCTCTCCTTTGCGATCTGGAAAACCCTGTCGGTTGCGTTTTCGACGTTCAGTTGCAGACTCACTGAATGCCGCTCCCTGCGACGCAGATCGACGCCGAAGTAGAAGTTGGCGACGAGATGCTCGGGCAATCGAACCCGAGTCTCTTCGCCTTCTCCACTACGCAGTGCGGCAGGAGTCCCGCTGCCGTACTCGAGGGCCGCGCTCGCCCAGAATCCGCTTCGATGCTCACGCCACGTTAGCCCGGCGACCGCCGTATGGATCTGATCGAACGCGGCGGCCCCCCGCTCGCCCGGCCCCACCTCCTCGACTGTGAAACCTCCCGAGACCGGGCCCGTTTGAAACGCCCGTTGCGCTGTGTAGTTGAGATAGCCCGAGAGGCCGAGCCGCTTGATCTCAGTCAACTGCGATGTGAATTCGATGCCATAGGCCTTTCCGCGCTCGAAGGTCGTCGGCGCGAAGACTCGAACGTTGGCCAGCTCAGTCGTCTCGAATGAATTGTTGTCCGCGTGCCAGTATCCGGTCACTCTGATGACCAACCGATCCATGAGCGAGTGGCTCACTCCAGTCTCAAAGTGATTGCTGCGAGAGATGCGTGGCGGCAAGTCCTCGAACCCTAGCCGCGCCGACAGCAACAAATTCTCAATCGGCGGCGGCGCAAAGAGCCGATTGTACGCAAAGTGGAGCGCTGTGCGCCCGGAGTTAAGGGTGTAAGCCAGATTCACGCGAGGGCTGAGAGCGTGCCCACTCGTCACCACGCTGTACTGGTCGTAGCGCAGTCCCAGATTAGCGCTGAAGTGCTTGAACGGTCTGATCTGGTCTTGGAAGTAGAAGCTCGCCTGGCCCCCGCTCTTGCGGCCGCGAAAGTCGAACGGCTCTATCCCGATCACGTTGTCGCGTGGGTCGAACGAAGAGTCTTCGCGCAGCCTGAGCCGCATCAAGTCGATGCCTGCCTTGATCGCATGGCGCGAGCCGAGATAGAGCGAGTAGTCGCTCTTGGCGCCCAGCGTCACGTCGTTACGCAGCCCTGCTGCCTGGATCGAGAGAGGGTCCGACGTGGGAACGAGCCTCGCGCCCGCAAGCCGTTCATAAGCAGACGTCGATATCTCCGAAGATGAATCGAAGGTATGCTCCCATGAAAAGACGGCGGTCTGCTCGCGGTTCCGCTGGAAGAAGTCGCGTCCCAGCAGCTCATCTCGAGTAGTGTTAGGCAACTCGAAGTTCGTGCCGTCACCAGAGACTACGAGTCTGAATGAATCTTTTGCGGCGAGCCGGTAATCAAGTTGTGCAAAGCTCCGTGATCCCCTTCCGCGATCGTGAAACCTGAATGCTTCCGGCGTGTTCAAGAAGCGGTCGTTCTGGAACGCCTGCCCGTAGAGGAAGTAACCTAGCTTCCGAGTATGACCCCCGTAATCGAGCGACACATTGTCGCGCAGATAGTTCCCGGCGCTGACTGACACGCTGCCGTGCCCGTTGGCGTCAAAACCGGATCGAGTCACGATGTCGAGTATTCCTCCGAAACGGTTCCCGTACTCGGCCGCGAATCCGCCGGTTATCACGTTTACCGACTGAATCACATCGGGCGACAGACCGGGAGTAAACAACTGATGGGGATTATCGAAGAACGACACTCCATTGATGAAGGTATTGAGCGACAGCTCATTGCCGCGCAAGTGGACGAGGTTGTCGTGGCTCCCGACGGCGCTGGCGACAAAGGGAGTAATGATGTCGGTCAACTGGGCGCGGCGGGCAGAAGGGAGCGCGCCGATCTGATCTCGATCGATGGGTTCCATTGTCGCCGCCTGACTCTCGTCGAGCAGTTGCGGTCTCGCCTTTACGGTGACTTGCTCTCTGATCGAAGCGATTGCGCTCAATTCGACCTCGGTCTGCAACGCGGCCCTCGGGGCGAGCGTTAGTGTCAGTTGATCCGGGTAGAACTTCTCGGCGGAGATGCTGACGGTGTAACGCCCCGGGCTGAGTCCGGGGAACGAGAAACGGCCCGCATCGTCTGTGGTCGCCGCCAGGTCGTTGGCCAGCAACGGGCCCTCAAGCCTCACAGTGGCGCCTGTAATCGGACTGTGTGTTTCTCTCTCGGTTACTGTTCCGCCGATTCTCTGTTGCGCGGCAGCCATCGCGCATAAGGCGCTCAGCCAGAGCGCTGCTACGACCACAAGGCGGACCCGGCGAATTGCTGAGCACGATGGCTCCCTCAATTCCAACATTAGTCTTTTCATCTCATGTCTCCGTCATCGGTCGGCCTGGCCAACGCGCAAATAGGGTCACTATCCCTCTGTCGATTGCGTGCTGAAGGCATACATGAAGATCAGAAACGCCGGCGAGCCGGCACGTGCTCGCGAAGCGTCATGACGGATCGACGACGGAACAAGGAGGAGCGCGTGGAGGCGAGGAGTCGAGGAGAGCAGCATCGATGGCGACTGCTGACTGATCCGAAGTGGGAAGAGGAGACTTTAAGAGTGCCGTGAGATCGCCACTCGCGTGCCGCCCATCTTTGGCAAACAGATTGTGC
>JBGPFL010000561.1:0-4328 GCA_041483295.1 Blastocatellia bacterium
ACCTGTCTCCTTAGCATTAAGAAGTATTCGACTCGAGACTATGAAACGGTCTGATGAGATCCTGACTCTTTGGCAAGTCCCCTGTCGGCAAACCATGTCGGCGAACTCTGCCTTACATCAGTCCTTCACGACTTCAATGTTCAACACGGGATGAACCTCATACCAGCGATGATCTTCCTTGTTGTCAAAGCGGCTCACCCCGTAAACTCGCACCCGGCTCCCAACCATGGGCGGCTGGATCTTGATTGAATCGATGATCTCGCACACAACGAAGGGCCCCGACTGACGGAGGTCATCCACCAGTGGTAGGCAGTAGGCAGAGGTGGTAGGGAGTCTGCCACTTGCCACGTGCCGCCTGCCTACTGAAAACTGAAAACTAAAAACTGAAAACTGTTTTTCACTTCAAGCGTCTGTCAAAAAAGTCCGTCGCCGCCTTGTAGACCGCTAACCAATGCTCGTGTCGCAAGAGGTCGTGCACCTCGTCAGGAAAAACGATCTGCTCGAACTCGACGCCACGCTCCCGGAGTTTGCGGGCCAGATCAACCGTCTGACTGAAAGCCACGTTTCGATCATCGTCGCCATGAATCAGCAGGACCGGCGACTTCCATTTGTCCACTGAGCTGATGGGAGACGACTCGCGCGCAAGTTTAACAAGATCGGTCGCCCCCGTGGCCCCGGGCGCACGGCCGACTCTGGCACTCCAGTCGTGAACTCCGTGAAGGTCCACTCCCGCCGCGAACATCTCGGAATCGCGCGCCAGTCCCATCGCCGTTAGAAAGCCGCCATAGGACCCACCCCATAAGCCTATGCGCTTCGAGTCCACGTTTGAGCGATTCCGCAGATACTTGCCCGCTGCGACGATGTCCTGATACTCGGAGGCCCCTCGCGGTCCCCGATGCCTGGCTTCACGAAAAGCCCTTCCATAGCCTATCCCGCTGCGGTAGTTGACCGACAAGACAACGTAGCCGCGACTCGCCAGATACTGGTTGAACGCATATGCGTTGTAGTAGTACTCGAGGTAGTGCCAGCCAAGCAACATCTGCCGCAACGGCCCGCCGTGCATGTATATGACTGCCGGCGCTCTTCCCGAAATCGCTTTTGGCATGAACAACTGTCCGTGAATCTCGAGTCCATCCGCCGCTTTGAAGAGAACCGGCTCCGGCGCGACCAGATTATTGGAAGGGAAGTCACTGGGGAGAGCTTGAGGGGCAAGCGGCCTGGCCCCCTTCCCATCAGCGGAGGCAATGTAAGGCAGGAAGGGATAGAGCGCCGTCGAATGCATGAACGCCAGCTTCTTTCCGCCGTCGACCATCAGCGGATGCATCTCGATGCTCTCGCCCTCGGTGATCTGCCGACGTTCCCCTCCCCTCACGTCGATCCTCCACAGGTGCCGCCGGTCTATGTCTCCAGCGTTGGCGGCAACTATCACGTACGAGCGGTCCGGAGACCACGCCACGTTTTCAACTTCGTAGCTGCCCTCAGTCAGCGCAACGGGATCGCCTCCGCCCGAGGGAATCGAATAGAGGTGCGACCAGCCGCTCTTCTCCGACCCAAACACCAAACGATCTCCAGCAGCCCATTGCAGCGTGTCTTCGCCCAGCGAGCGCGAGAACGAATCCATCTCGCCGCTGCCCGACTTCCATATCTGCTTTCCCTCACCGGTCCTCGCGTCGACTACCCAGATGGCCCAGGGCATCAACCGTTCCCTGTCGGCTGAATAAACATCGGGGACATTGAAGAGTCGCATAAAGGCGATTCGCTTGCCGTCCGGAGACCAGCGAGGTTCAATGTCACGATCGATGCCTGGCTGAAGAAATCTAATGTGAGCCGTCCTGGTTTCATAAACCGCAATAAAGCTGTGATCGCCGCGCCCGGAGACGAACGCGAGTTCCGAGCCGTCCGGTGACCAGGAGGGGGAGCCGACTTGCCCGCGAATCTCAAACATTTTCCTGGCAGGACCGCCAATCACCTGCGCAGTCCACAGGCGATCTTCGCGGCTGAAGATCACGCGGTCGCCCCGAGGTGAAAAGAAAGGATCGCTGCCTTCGGCGATCTTCACTGTAGCCCCGGTGCGGGCGTTGGCAACCCACACCTCTTGTCTGGCGCCGGCCGCATCGCTCGTGGGATTGGGGCTCTCTTTATCGCTGTTCGGAGGGCCCCCGTGAACGTAAGCTATCCAGGCGCCGTCGGGAGAAAAGACCAGCCCAGTAACCTCTTGTCCGTCATCCTGAGTGTAGCGAGTAAGCTGACGTCCCTTGAACGCGGGAGCTTCGGCGATGTAGATGTTGCGCCGGCCATGATCGAGGAAGACCCAAGCTACCTTGTCCCCTTGCGCAGAGGCGATCATACCCGAAGGGAAGGGCGCCCCGAGCACCTGTTCCAGGGTGAAGCCGTTGCCGCGCGCGAGCTGCGGCGAGATCGCGAACAGGAAAGCGAGAAAGAACAATGCTGGTGTTGAGCGTCGATAGATGTTCATAGAGCCTCCTGCAAAACCGATCCGGAGATCGAATACATGGCTTATATGACCTGGGAGTGAGAGTGTCAAGAAGGCCAGTCATGGGTGATGCGACGGGTAACAAGGCGAACTCCAATCGATCTGGTGCGGCTTTGTGCCTTCGAGTCTTCGTGGCATGAACCGGCGTTTGCGTGTTGCCAGGTACTACGAACCTGCGACGCGGGTTGTTATACTCGGAGCGAATGAAAAACGTCACGATCAACGAAGTGAGGCGCGCAGCCGATCGCATTCCTGGCATCGTCCGCCGCACGCCGCTCGAACGGTCGCGCTGGCTCTCCAGGGAGACGGGCTGCGAGGTATCGCTCAAGCTCGAATGCTTTCAGGTGACCGGCTCGTTCAAGCTCCGCGGTGCGATGGCGAAGCTTTCCACGATCACTGAGGAGGAACGCGAGCGCGGCGTGTTGACGATCTCGGCGGGCAATCACGGTCTCGCGGTTGCGCACTGTGCGGAAGCTTTAAAGCTCGATGCCACTATAATCGTGCCTCGCTCCGCCTCCCGTGCAAAAGTTGAGGCCATTCGCCGGTACCCAGTCACTCTTCTCGAGATGGGCGCCGGCTACGACGAAGCCGAGCGGGCCGCCCGCGAACTGGAACGAGAGACCGGTCGTACATTCGTGTCCCCTTACAACGACCCGGACGTAATCGCGGGTCAGGGCACCGCTGCGCTGGAGATTCTGGAAGACGATCCCTCTCTCGACGCGATTGTCGTCCCGGTTGGCGGCGGGGGATTGTTAGCCGGGGTGTTGATCGCAGCGAAAGCGATCAAGCCTGGGATCGAGGTCTACGGTGTTGAGCCGCAGACTTCTCCGACTATGACTGCAGCGCTCGCAGCAGGAGGAATAGTCGAGATCGAGGAAGAAGAGACCATCGCGGACGGACTCGCCGGGAACATCGAGCCGGGCTCGATGACCTTTCCAATAATCCAGCGGTTGGTTGACGGCGTCATCCTGGTCACCGAGGAAGCGATAAGAACCGCGCTTGCACGCATAGCACGGGAGGACCACCTGATTGTCGAAGGCGCGGCAGCGGCAAGCATTGCCGCACTGGCAGACGAGCGGTTGAAAGGTAAGCGGGTGTGTGCGATGGTGACCGGTCGCAACATCGCGCTTGATCTTTTCTCTAGAGTTCTGGAGCAGACGGCAATGTGAGTGAACTCGGCACGCAGCTAACCGCCCGTCGGCTGAATTGTTCAATTAGGCGATATCGTTGTTCGACTTGTCCTCTTGCCCATTGCAGAATCTACGCGAAGAGTTCGCGATCACGAACTTTCCGGGCATCTGTATAGTCCTCGTCCCACCAGGGCTTTTCGCCCAGACTTCGCGGGGGCTTGGCTAGCGCGAGCTTCTTCTTGGCCTTCTTGGCCTCCTGCTGAGCCACCCTGAAATGGTAGTGATCGAAGATGCGCAGCGCCTCGATTACGTAGGAGACTGCAATCCTGCGGTCGCGAATGAGAAGCAAGTTTTCCCCGTTCTTGATATCGGCGGGGGAGGAGAAGTTGTAGGAACCTAAATAGACCCGAGCGGCCGGCTTGTCGAAATCGATGACGACGAATTTGTGGTGCATGCGGATGCCGCCGCCGCCGGTGGGCTCGGCTTTGAAGTGTGGCGGGACATTCTTTGTTAGCGCCGCAGGAAAAACGGGCGCGACATTACCGTCCGGCTTCTGCAGATCGAGGCCGCCGACCTTCCGGTCGGAAATGCCGTAGACGAAGATTTTGTCGTTTTCCGCGATCTTCTTGATCGCGTCCAGAATAGGCCCCGGAGTCTGGTAGAGGAAGGCCAGCGAAAAGAACATGTTCGACGTGGTCTTCTTG
>JBGPFL010000562.1:0-4327 GCA_041483295.1 Blastocatellia bacterium
GCCGCGACTTCGATCATCAGGCCCTTGATGATATGGGTCCTTCGAAATCCGATTGCGCGCAGCACGCCGATCTCTTTCGTGCGTTCGATGACCGCCCCCATCATCGTTGTGAAGATCATCAGCGCCCCGATTGCCAGCACGATCCCCGCCACTGCTGCTGAAAACCTGGTGAGGCGCGCGACGGTCTCAGCGCGAGCACGGACCGATTGCTGGATGGCCGCAACTTTGGTGTGCGGAAGCCGCGCGCTTATCTGCGCGACGATCTCTTCCACCGGGCAGTTGTTACATAGCGCGCTGACTTCGATCAGGCTCAATTGATCGGGTCTTCCGAGCAGGGACTGAACGTGAGCCAGTTGCCCGAATATCATCCGGTCTTCCGGGCCTCCGGTTGAGGAGATTACGCCCGCCACGTGGTGAGTACGCCCGGCCACCTGAAGCTGATCGCGTTTGATCTTGAACTGATGCATGTCGGCTTGATGGGAGTCGGAGTGGGAATGGCCGGCCGGATGAGTGCCGGCAACCTGCTCGATCAGCGAGAGCGCCTCCGCGACTTCATAACCAACCAGCAGATCATCTTCGGCTTCGGGCTTCTGGCCGACTATGTGCCACCACCGTTTCAGCTTGAGCTCATCTTCGAAATCGACTCCACCCAGCAGCACCTCGTGACCTTCGACTGAGACGGCGCTGAGAATCTTAGGCGCTATGATGCTGAGCCGGTCGCGATATTCGATGTCGCGAATGTGCGCCGCGTCTTCGTTGGTCAATTGATGGACGTCGAAAGATACGCTCGAGACTGCCATGCCGCCGTAGTCGAGCGAGAGGCTGTTTGACTGAGGGACGACCACGATGTTTGCGCCGAAGCGATCCAACTGGGAGCCGATCTCCTGTTTGATCGAACTGCTCAGGCTCAGCAACGCGACCGCGGTGCCGATTCCGATACTGATGCCGACGATCAAAAACAGAGCCTTGCCCTTGCGGCGCCTCAAATTGGCAAAAGCGATTGTGCTTATTCGCATAAGGTGTGACGACAGCAGAAGGCCTGAACGGACCTGGAGGTCGTCCCAAAATTCAGCACAAAGTTCAGCTTATCCCGAGCAGAGAGTCGCTCGTCATGCTGGATTTTTCAAAAGTAGTTACTCCGGCTGTCCAGATCTCCGGCCTTGATCACGAGCTGGTCTCCCTCGATCGTTCGCGGCAGGCCGACGGGATTGCAACCGCCTTTAACTTCATTGATCATCGCCGAGGGGAATTTGAGGCCGCAGTTGTTACAGACCATGTTGTCGCCTTCTTGATGGTAGCCCTTCTTGGCGTGATAACAGGTGTCGCACGCGTCCAGAGCAGCGCGAATTACGCCGTCGGAGCTCTTCATCACAAAGAAGCGTAACTGCTTGTTGCCTGCCGCGCGGTAGTCAAAGAACTTCGCGCGGCCATCGCCTAAATCTGCAAGCGCGATGCGTATGTCGTGGCCCGAGCTTCCGGCGGAACCTGGGCTCGGAGCGAGGGCGGCCTTCGGTTGCTGGCTTGTGCTGGTGACGACCAAATAGGCGGCCACGCCGAGCAACACGACGACGACCGACACCAGGATTGCAGTCACGTTGCGAGTGGGACCCTGCTTATTGGCAAACTCTGCGCGCTTCCGTTCGCGGCTCTCGGTCTGGGGGTTGTTGTTCATTTCGGCTGCGTCTCCTGGCTCACCTGAGATGGGGATGCTATTTCAAAAGAGATTCGATTATATCAACGAGGCGAAGAGGAGGGGAAATGCGAAATGCGAAATGCGAAATTCGCGAATTGCGAGGTTCAGGCCGATTCGAGATTCTTTCCATTTCGAATTTCGCATTTCGCAATTCGAATTTCGCATTTCCTCTCTTCCTTGACGTTTCATATCCCGAAAAGTAAACTGCGTCTTAGTAGTTAGCGCCGTAACCCCACGATTGAATCACGTAACCGCATGCTCGGTCGAGTAGTCCGAGCAATGAACATAGTTGGAACAGACATGGCACATAACTTATTCAACTCGCTTCAGAGCTTTGACACGTCTGCCGGCCGCACTTGCAGGTTCTACTCTCTCCCTCAACTCGAGAAGGAAGGCATTGGACCTATCTCGAAGCTGCCAGTCTCGATTCGCATAGTGCTCGAATCCGTGCTGCGTAACTGCGACGGCAAGCGCATAACCGAAGACAATGTCCGCGCCCTGGCAAACTGGCGTCCCAATGCTGAACGGGCCGATGAGATTCCATTCGTCGTCGCCCGAATACTGTTGCAGGATTTCACAGGTGTTCCGCTGCTGGTCGACCTTGCGGCTATGCGTTCGGCCGTCGCTCGCCTTGAACGGGATCCGAAGCTTATCGAACCGCTCGTGCCTGTGGACCTCGTGGTCGATCACTCGGTTCAGGTCGATTTTTGGAGCAGCAACGGCGCGCTTCAATCGAACATGGAGATGGAGTTCAAACGCAATCGCGCCCGCTATCAATTTCTGAAGTGGGGCATGCAGGCATTTGACGGGTTCCGGGTGGTGCCGCCGGGAATCGGAATCTGCCATCAGGTCAATCTCGAGTACCTGGCGAAGGGCGTGCTCGAAAAAGACGGTGTTTGCTATCCCGATACCCTCGTCGGCACAGACTCTCACACGACGATGATCAATGGTCTCGGCGTAGTCGGATGGGGAGTCGGCGGCATCGAAGCGGAAGCCGGCATGCTCGGACAACCGGTCTACATCCTCACGCCCGATGTAGTGGGCGTGCAGATGAGCGGTAGTTTGCGGGAAGGCGTCACTGCCACCGATCTGGTGTTGTACGTGACAGAGTTGCTGCGCAAGGCGAAGGTAGTGGGCAAATTCGTCGAGTTCCACGGCGAAGGAGCCTCAACGCTTTCGGCCACCGACCGCGCCACCATCGCGAACATGGCGCCCGAATACGGAGCAACGATGGGTTTCTTCCCGATTGATGAAGAGACCTGCTCTTACTACAAAGCGACCGGGCGTTCGGACGAGCAGGTCGATCTGGTTCGCAGCTTCTTCAAGGCTCAGGGGATGTTTGGAATCCCGCGAAGGGGCGAATGCTCTTACAGCACGCTGCTCGAGCTCGATCTCGCGACGGTCACCCCGAGTGTTTCGGGACCGAAGCGCCCGCAAGACCGGATCAATTTGCCTGACTTGAAAAACAAATTCAACGAGCTCCTTCAGAAGCCGATCGGTGAGAACGGCTACAACAAGACGGCGGAAGACATCGCCAGGCGCTTCTCGGTCAAGATCGGCCGCAACAGGCATCTGGTCACAACGCTCACCGGAGGAGGGGAGCAGGGATCTGAAACGGTTCCAGCGACCAAAGATGACACGACCAGCGAGAAGAACACCAGCACCGTCAGTGAAATCGAAATGATGAACAACCGCCCCACGCCGGACCGCGTGGAGGTTGTTCCTCAAGAAGAATTTCCCGAGGCGACAGTAGATCTCGGTCACGGCGACGTACTGATTGCCGCCATCACCTCGTGCACCAACACCTCCAATCCGAGCGTGATGCTGGCAGCGGGACTCCTTGCCAAGAAAGCGGTCGAGAAGGGGCTAACGGTCCGTCCGGCGGTGAAGGCATCACTCGCGCCCGGATCTCGAGCGGTCAGTGACTACCTCGAGAAGACCGGACTTCAACCTTATCTGGATCGGCTCGGGTTCAATCTTGTCGGCTACGGCTGCACCACCTGTATCGGCAACTCCGGGCCGCTCGATCCCCAGATCGAAGAGGCCGTCATCAAGAACGACCTGGTCGCGGCAAGCGTGCTCAGCGGCAATCGCAATTTTGAAGCTCGCGTACATCAGAACGTCAAAGCGAATTTTCTGATGAGCCCGCCGCTGGTGGTGGCCTTCGCGCTTGCCGGCCGCGTAGACATCGATCTATCGGAAGAGCCGTTAGGCAAAGGCCGCGACGGCAGCCCGGTGCACCTGCGCGACATCTGGCCGACCCAGTCTGAAGTCAACGCAATGATGAGTCGGGCCTTCGATGCAGAAACGTATCGGAGGCTCTACAGCAGCTTCGTCGAAGGGAACCCGCTGTGGAACGAGATTCCGTCGACAGTCGGCCTGGTCTACGATTGGGACCCCGAGTCGACCTACATTCAGGAGCCGCCTTACTTCGAGAAGTTCGGCCCGACGCCGGCCCCGCCAAGACGGGTTGAAGGAGCGCGGGCGCTTGCAGTTTTCGGCGATTCGGTTACGACCGACCACATCTCGCCGGCCGGTGCGATCAAGCCCACTTCGCCGGCAGGGCTCTACCTGCAAGAGAAGGGTGTCGCAATTGCCGACTTCAACAGCTACGGCGCGCGGCGGGGCAACGAC
>JBGPFL010000563.1:0-4318 GCA_041483295.1 Blastocatellia bacterium
AACATATGCGAGGAGCGTGGGGAGACTCACCGCAACTCGTTCACTATTGTTTCTCGTAGCTTTCATAGATCCCTCGAAGCAGGGCGAACCAACTCGCAGGATTCCCGGTCATTCGAATGGAACCCGAGTCTGACCGCCTTTGAGCCGAGGTGTTTGCCTTCCAGATGTCTGAACAGAAAAACGACGCAAGGTCGTTGGACCCCATCCGTTCTTCATAGCGTCGTTGAATTCAACGGCCTCTACTGCTTCCAGCCTGGTTAGTGCCACCACGAATATCGGAAGGAGATGGAGGTGATCTCTATGTTGCGTTCAGCTGTGATTGTTGGATTGTTCCTGGTTACGCCTGTTCTAGTCGCGGCACAGGTTCAGAAAGCGCCCAATATCGAGGTCTTCGGCGGTCTCTCCTACCTTAACGTAGCCGGGTATTATGAGAGAGAGCACTTCTTTAATGCAGCTACAGGTGTCACCGTAAGCGTCAACAAACACTTTGGGATCGTGGGAGACGTCGGCCTTCCGTTAGCGGGACCTTCCGAAACGTTTAGGTCGCTAGTTGTCGGCGTTCGATTTCAGCCTCCGTTTGTGTCCATCGATCACCAGACCACAAGAACGAGTACTGCCTTATTCGGGCCGCGATTCTTCCTGCGCCGTGAAAAGATGACCCTGTTCGCTCACGGTCTCGCCGGTGTTGTCCGAACGAGAACTAGTTCAGAATCACGGAATGTATCGGTGTTCGGCTTGCCCCTGCTCCCTTCGTCGTTCAGCTATTCGGACAATACTTTTGCATACGGCTTCGGAGGTGGAATTGACTTGAACGTCAATCGGCGATTTGCAATACGTATTTTGCAGGCCGACTACCTCCGAGCGCGCATAGAGGGGACGGGCAATCAGTTGCGCCTCCAGAGCGGCGTGGTGGTCCGATTCGGCAAGGGATCACATTAATGAAAGTCGATTGCGCGCATTCTATTCGTCAAAACAGGCTCTGTCAGCTTACATTAAGGTTGACCGATAGCACGACTGAGCTAAGGTCCTTGGAGGTCAAACGCAGAGATGAGACAGACACTTCACTGGCTAGTGACGTTGACCTGCTGTGCCGCGGCGCTCTGCTCTCGGGTAGAGGCTCAAACAGGAGCTTTCGTAACGCCGGCAAAGTCCAACGATCTGTGCTTTGTCGTCGGACAGCCAGTTACGGTTAGCGGTGAGTTTTCGCTGCGCGGCAAGACCGGCCCATTCGTAATGATCGGCGGCAGGGGAGTCTACCTGATTGCCAGTGGATCGTTCTCCTGGGGACCTCCTTACGAAAGTATGGAGGGCAAGATGGTCAACCTCACTGGGACGCTTCGTTTCTACAAGGCTCCGCCGGCACCTGCAGGCCGGCTTGCAGAAGCTCGGCTTCCTGACCACTATTATATGGAGGCTGAGAGTGCTCGAATCGAGCTTGTGAAGTAACTCTGGAATCCAAACAACCGTTGATGGTTTTCGATAGCCTGATTGCAAAACCAACACTGGCTGGCGTGCGACGCTGGGGCGACCCCGAAGACCCTTTCCGGAGCCACCCCAACAAACGCACATTCTACTTCGTTCTTACCGGATACGGCGGCCGCTTATCATTCACCGGTGGCTTCTTCTTCAACTCCTCCATCACCACCTGGATCGCTCGCTCCAGTTGAGGATCGCGTCCGTTGATTACGTCCGCAGGTGTCTGCTCCACCTCGATGTCGGGAGGCACCCCGTCGTTCTCGACTACCCATCCACCATCCGGAACCCAGATAGCCAGATTCGGCGCAGTCACCCCGCCGCCATCCATCAGCACCGGGAATCCGAGAGTACCGACCAGCCCGCCCCAGGTGCGCTTACCCACCAGTTTGCCGAGGCCGAACTTGCGCCACATCCAAGGCAACAAGTCGCCGCCTGAACCCGCGGTCTCGTCGATAATCATAACCTTCGGCCCCTGGATCGACGCAGTCGGCGTCTTCAAGTCAGCCCCATATCTCATCGCCCAGTAAGCCCCAAACGGCCGCCTCAGCAGGTCGATGTAGTAGTCCGCCACCTGGCCCCCGCCATTGAATCGCTCGTCGACTATGATGGCTTCCTTGTGGGCCTGCGGGTAGAAGTACCGCTTGAAATAGGTGTGACCCTGAGTGCTGGTGTTGGGCACGTAGACATAAGCAACGCGGCCGCCGGTCGCTTCGTCCACCTTCTTCAGGTTGCCCTCGACCCAATCGCGATTTCGCAAACCGGATTCGTTGGCCACAGGGACGACCGAAACCGAACGCAACCCTGAGCCATCGGCGTTGGGGCCAACAGTGAGCTCGACGATCTTGCCCGCCGTGTTCTCAAAGAAACTGTAGATGTTCGCCGGCGGCCGCAGATCTTTGCCAGCAACCGCGAGCAGGTACTCGCCCGCTTTCACATCCACACCCGGCTCGGTCAGCGGGGAGCGAAGCTCCGGGTTCCAGTTCAAGCCCCCATACACCTTCTTGAATCGATAGCGGCCATTCTCGACCGAGTAATCGGCGCCGAGCAGTCCGCCCTGCACGTTCTTCGGCTGATACAGAAAGTCGCCGCCGCCTACTCGATGATGGCCGACTCCAAGCTCGCTGCACATCCATTGAATCACTCGATTCAAGTCGCTGCGCGTTGCAACGTGGGGAAGGAACGGTGCGTACTTTTGCCTCATCGCATTCCAGTCGGCGCCATGCATATTAGGCGCGTAGAAGTAGTCGCGATTGATGCGCCAGGCCTCGTTGAATATCTGGGCCCACTCGGCCGGCGGGTCGATGCGTACCTCAATCGCGTCGACATTGATCTTGCCCTGGCCAGGCTGCACCTTCCCCACAGTCGGCACGATGCCCCACGAATTACTGGAGGCATAGAGCAACTTCTTCTTGTCGGCCGACAGCACGAATGTGGTCACGTCGGTCATGAAAGGCTCGTCCTTGCGCTTGGCGAGGTCGTACTGATGGAGCGTGGTCTTCTCCTGTCCCGGTCCAAAGGCGCTTTCGGGGACCGAAGATTCGATGTAGTAGAACTGTCCGGATGTGCCGGCCTGCAGATTGCGATAGTTTCCAGAGGGCACCGGGATTGACAGGATGCGATTGTCCAATCCCTCGAAGTCGATCGAGAATGGTTCGGCTGCCGGCTTCGGCGGCTCCTTCGGCTTCTCCTCCTTTGAGATCCCCTTCTCTTCGTCGCTCTCTTTCGCTAGCGGATTGGGGATGTCCTTGCGAAGTACCGCGAGATAGAGCGAACGGGTAACTCGCATGTCGGCATTGGACATAGCGAACCAATCCTTGACGGGACCCGCATCGGTCGAGCCGAAGAAGTAGAGGTACTTGCCGCTCTCATCGAAGACCGGCTCGCTCACTTCGCTCAAGCCGTCGGTCATAGGATATGACTTGTCCTGCTCGATCGAGTATGCGTGAACAGCCTGGATGTAGGCTTTCGTGTTGAGCGTGTAGACGATCCACTTCGAATCGGGCGACCAGACGTGGTGAATGGTCTTGGCGCGCGAGGGACCGTAGAGATACTCGGAAGCAATCTTCTTACATCCCTCGCCGGTCTTCGCATTCATCCAGAACAAGCTCCACGAGTTGTCTACGTAGGCGATCTTCTGACTGTCGGGCGACCAGACCGGGTCTTCATAGAAGCCGGCTCCATCCATCATCTTGAACTTGCGAACCTCGCCCTTGCCGTCCTGACTGCGTATGTGAAGCTCGTACTCGCCCGACTCATCTGAAAAATAGGCTATTGACTTGCCATCTGGAGACCACACAGGCGAGCGTTCGTGCGCCGCAGGCGTGTTGGTCAAATTGCGCGGATCACCTTTCTCAGCCGGGACCGTCACGATCTCACCGCGAAACTCGAACACGGCTCGCGCGCCGGTTGGCGACAGCGCCGCGTTTCGAATGTACCGCGGGCCTTTGACGAAACGCGGGCGGGTCTCGACCAGGTCTGCCGAGACGCCAATGGTCAGCTTGGCGCTTCTGGCATTCTTCGGATCCAAGAGGTGAAGGTAGCCCGCCTGTTCGTAGATGATCTGGCCCCCTCCATCCTTTGCCGCAAGAACCGGGAAATCGTTGTGAGAGGTCAGTTGCTTGACTGCTTTCGACTTGAGATCGTATGAAAAGATGTTGAACTCTCCGTTGCGATCCGACCGAAAGTAGATCGCGTCTCCAATCCACATCGGGTCTACGTCGTTGCAACGGGTCGCAGGTTGAGAAATCTTCTCGACCGAGTGATCGCTGAATTTGTAGAGCGAGATCACTGAGTGGGTGCCGCCGCGATAATGCTTCCATTGAGTGAAAGCCTCGTAGAGCGG
>JBGPFL010000564.1:0-4312 GCA_041483295.1 Blastocatellia bacterium
CGCGTGGATTGCCGGGAACACTCATCCACTGAGGACTGCCGCCATCAACGCCGATTACTCCGATACGTGCTGCCGAATTCGTTTGTCCCGTCTTCGGGTATGGTATCGTAGTGATCACCGGGTAGAGCGAATCGGTGTTGTTTACTAAATAGTAGTCCGGAACGCCCTCAGAATTAATCTGCCAATAAGCGAGGTTCTTGCCGTCGGGGCTCCAGCGAAAGCCGTTGCGCAGATCGAACTCTTCTTCGTATACCCAGTCGAATGTACCGTTGATAGTAGTTCGCGAGCCGTCCCGGGTTAGTTGAGTCATTCGATGATCGTCAATCCCTTCAACAAACAGGTTGTTCTCGCGCACGTAGGCCGCACGTGTCCCGTCGGGCGAGAACTGCGCGAACATCAAAGTTGCGGGCCTGGCGTCCCCTCCGAGCTTGCTCAACCGTTTGCTCGCGCGATCGAACACCCAGTAGTCTCCGCGTGTTTTCTGCCTCCAGACACGCTGCGAGTTCGTGAATATGAGAAGGCGTTCGCGATCCGATGACCACGTATAGTCATCGATAGAAAGCTTCTCGGATGCACCCGGCGGAATCAACTGCGCTGCAGCTACCACGACAGTGCGCCGCCCGCTTGCGGGATCGTACTCGACTAAGTCTAAGGCATCCTTGGTATCCGGGGATGGCTCGACGGTCGAGTAGACCGCACCCTTATCGAGCCAACGGGCCGGCCCGATTGTTTCCGAGACAAACTCCTCAGAGCTGAAGATCCGTTCCAGCGAGAGGATTGAAGGGTCCTCGTGTTGTGCGTGGACATGCGATGCGGCCAAAGCAGTTAAAAGGAAGAGTACGAGTAAGACCCTGCCAGTCGTGATCATCGTCTTTAGCTCCTTCGATACGGTTTAGGGTTTGTGGTTTAGGGTTTGTAGTTTATCGTCACGGCCTTCAAGCACAAGTCTCGGCGAGAAATGAAGAACCACAGACCATAAACCATAAACCATAAACCACAAACCACAAACCCTCAATCACCAATAGTCTCACGCAGAGGTCTGCTGGGAAGGTACGGATCGATTGGGATTTGAGAGGGACGATTGAGCAACTGGTCAACCAGAAGTTTCGCCGTGGCGAGGGAGGTGGTTATTCCGAGCCCCTCGTGGCCGGTTGCGAGAAAGATCCGGTCGTGACCCGGGCAACGTCCGATCAGCGGAAGCTTATCCGGCGTAGCGGCTCGAAATCCCGTCCAGACTCGAATGGCGGATAGCCCGGTCAGGCCAGGCATGTACTCGATCGCGCGCGCCAGCATGCGCCCGAGAATCCCCGAATCAACTCGAGAATCTTCGATTCCGTACTGGCGCGAGGAGCCGATCAGCACCTGGCCCGTGCGCCTGGGCTGAATGTTGAAGGCAACCGAGTCTTCTGTCAGCGAGTGCGCACTCTTCAAGTATCCCAGCTCAACAAGCTGATGTTTCACAAAGCCAGGATATCGATCGGTGATAACAAGATGGCCCTTCCTCTTCTCAACGTCGATTCCTGGAGTAAGCTCGGGCGACCAACTGCCGGTCGCATTGACCGTCAGGCCGCTCCCTATGAACGTGCCGTCGTTCAACTTCACTCCGTCTTCCGTCAGAGCAATCGCGGGCTGTCCGAGGCGCAGAACGGCCCCGTGCGCCTGGGCGCGTTCGAGCAAGTGACCCGCGGCCGAGGGCGGGTAGATCACCGCGTCGTTGGGTACGAGCAAGCCCCCCGCCAGACCTTCGCACAAGTTCGGTTCGGCCTCTCGAAGCATCTGAGCATCCAGCACCTCGACGGTCACACCGCGTGCCCGGTAGACAATTTGCTTGCGATTCACCTCTTCAATCTCTTCTTCATCGGCGGCCACCCAGATTGTGCCGGAGGGTTCGTATTCGACATCGGCGGGCAACTCAGGGGCGAGCTCTTGCCAAAGGACCTGTGAGTAACGTGTGAGATCGAACTGAGCGTCTGAATCGTCCATCACGACGATGTGACCCATCCCCGCCGCGGTGGCTCCGCCTCCGACGATGCCGCGATCGATTATGGCGACAGCCATTCCTTCACGGGCTGCTTCATACGCGCAAGCAGCGCCGACGATGCCGGCACCCACAATGGCGAGGTCAAAGCTTCGAGTGGTCATCCAGGAATCCCAAAACAGATTGGAGCTCGTTGATCGACAACCAAGGGCGTCATGGCCGCCGGGCGCGCTCCTCGCCGAATCCTCAGGTTGAGCCTTGCTGGCATATCGGCCAACTGTATGCCGAAGGATTCCCGAGCGTCAATACATAAGAGGGTGCTGAAAAGGAACTAGTCTTGAACTGTTCGCCACTTACCGGAAAATGCGAGCGCCTCCGAGCCATCCCCACATTCAAAACCCGCAACGGCCAGATCGCCTACGATGCTCTTGATCAAGCGGCGCATTTGATAGTTGTCCTCCACAATCATCATCATCATCTTTTCTGCTTCTCTAAGGCACTCGCTTTCAACGGCACCGTTATGGACTCGGGCTAAGTTCAATCGCTCGTTGGACCTCTCTGTCAGACTGTGGCAGCAAGTTCCAATCGTGCAGAAAGGAAGCAAACCTCAACGCGTCTGCGCCTCTGCGAGTGTCCCATGAAAGAAATATGTGATATCTCCGTCTAAAGTGAGAGCATGACAAGATGTCGGCTGCAACTCACGCCCAATGGAGTTAGGATGATGACTCGGAACTTATCGCGTTCGTCCTCGCTCAGCCTGACGACACTCGTATCGCGGGCCGCGGTAGCCCGGTGAAGAACAAGGGAGGCTTCCTGGTGGAATCGTTTTGGCAAGATCTGCGCTACGGCACGCGTATACTCGGCAGGAATCCAGGCTTCGCAGCGGTTGCTGTCCTTACGCTCGCGCTGGGTATAGGCGCAAACACTGCGATTTTTACGGTGATCAATACCGTCCTGCTGCGTCCTCTTCCGTACGAAGATCCAGATCGTCTGGTGACGCTCTGGGAGAGCAACCCTGGCAGAAAGCTCGACCAGGCGCGAGTGACACCGCCGAACTTGGCCGAGTGGCGGGAGCAAAGCCGCTCCTTTGAAGACATCGCTTATTGGTCGGGCGCCGGCGATTTCAACCTTGTCAGCGGCGACGGCGTCGAGAAGGTCATGTGTGCATATGTCACATCGAGTCTTTTCTCTACTTTGCGCGTCAAGCCAGAAGTTGGCCGGGCGTTCCTGCCGGAGGAAGACCAGAAAGAGGGCAGTCGTGCTGCGCTTATCAGTCACGAGTTCTGGCGTCGGCAGTTTGCAGAGGACCCAAGTGCGGTTGGCCAAACGCTGACTGTCGATACCTTTGGCAGGCGCGATTACACCATAGTAGGCGTAATGCCGAGAAGCTTCCGCTATCCCAATCAAACGGAGATCTGGTTACCAGTGGGTTGGGACGGTCTTCCCAGAGACCGGCGCGACGGGCACTGGTTGTCAGTGATTGCGCGCCTCAAGGAGGGCTCGACACTGAAGCAGGCGCAGGCGGAGCTGAATACTATTCAGGCGCGCATCGAACAGCAGCACCCGAAAGCGTTGCTTGGCTCGCAGGTTGACATCGTCCCTTTGCTCGAACAGACGCTGGGCAGCAACCTGCGTCCGGCCCTGCTGATTCTTTGGGGCGTCGTAGGATGTGTCTTGCTGATAGCGTGTGCGAACGTGGCCAATCTGCTGCTGGCGCGCGCTGCGGGCAGGCAGAAGGAGATTGCCATCCGTCTCGCGCTGGGCGGGAACCGGTGGCGATTGATTCGCCAGTTGCTCACGGAGAGTTTGCTGTTGGCGCTGGCGGGCAGCGCGATGGGCGCGCTCCTGGCGAACTGGAGTCTCGACCTGCTCATCGCGTCCAACAGCGATCGGATCCCCCGACTCAGCGAGACCCGGCTGGATCTCCGGTCTCTGTCCTTCACGTTGGTGGTCGCCTGCGTGACCGGCGTGCTATTCGGTCTCGCGCCGGCCTGGCAAACTACGCATCCGGACCTGAATGCCGCGCTGAAAGATAGCGGCAGGGGAACGACTGAGGGCTTGCATCACAGCAGACTGCGCAGCCTCCTGGTCGTGACAGAAGTCGCGTTGTCTTTGGTGCTGTTAATCGGGGCCGGCTTGATGATACGCAGCTTCGCGCAGCTTACGAGGGTTGATCGCGGCTTTCAACCGGACCAGTTGCTGACGGCGAAACTGGATTTTTCCGTTTCGGGCTTCACGACCTGGGTTCGGCCAACCGAAACGCGGCCGCAAGTCACGTTGCGCGAGTTGATGGAGCGTCTCCAGAATCATCCGGGAGTGCAGTGGGTCGCCGCC
>JBGPFL010000565.1:0-4310 GCA_041483295.1 Blastocatellia bacterium
CAAGAGACTCCTGGTCCTTCAGGTAGCCGGCGTATCTGATGTCGTTCAGCGCAACAACTATCTCGCGGTCCGTGGCGGTTCCGTCGGCCGCCACCCGCACGATGGCGGCCAGTTTTTCGGCGCTGCAGTCGGGTCGCCTCGCCAGGTAATCGAGCCGCTTCCCGCTGAAACTGTCAGTCGATCCTTCCAGCGCCAGGTCTCTAAGAACCTCCGGGCTCAGGTCGTTCACTTTGCGCTCGCACAGTAGCGCTTTCACGTTCGCGACGTTCTTCTGGCGTTCGCTGAATGCCTCATAGTCGCTATCGTGCACTGAGCCTATTTCGTGGCCGAGCGGCGTGAGTCGCTGGTCTGCATTGTCGTAACGCAGCGACAGTCTCATCTCCGCGCGCGAGGTGAACATGCGATAAGGCTCATCGGCGCCTTTCGTAACCAGGTCGTCGATCATCACGCCGATGTAGCTGCCGCTGCGGTCGAGAACCACCTCTTCGCGGCCAAGCGCGCCAAGCGCCGCGTTGATGCCGGCGACGATTCCCTGTCCCGCTGCTTCTTCGTAGCCCGAGGTGCCGTTGATCTGCCCCGCGTGAAACAGCCCTCGCACCTGCTTGGTCTCGAGCGTGGCATAGAGCTCGCGCGGGTCAACAAAGTCATACTCGACGGCGTACCCCGGTCTGAGCATTTTCACATTCTCGAGGCCGGGAATGGTTCGAACGAACTCTTGTTGCACCTCTTCGGCGAGGCTCGTCGAGATCCCGTTGGGATAGATCTCGTAAGTCTTGTAGCCCTCGGGTTCGAGGAATATCTGATGACGCGGCTTCTCGCTGAACTTGACCACCTTGTCCTCGATAGAGGGGCAGTAGCGCGGGCCGATTCCTTTGATCTCACCGCTGTAGAGGGGCGACTTGTCCAGATTGCGGCGGATAACGTCGTGAACCGCTTCGTTGGTGTAGCCAATGAAGCATTCGATCTGGGGTCGATTGATCTCATCGGTCTTGAATGAAAACGGCACCGGACGTTGATCGCCGGGCTGGCGCTCGAACTTCGAGAAGTCGATTGTGCGGCCATCCAGTCGCGGAGGAGTGCCGGTCTTGAGTCTGCCGGTCTTGAATCCTATCGCTCGAACGCACGCGGCCAGTTTGATCGAAGCAGGCTCGCCGCTGCGGCCCGCCTGAAATGTCCTCTTGCCGACGTGAATCAGCCCGTTCAAAAACGTTCCCGTCGTCAGGACAACCGCGCGGCCCTCTATCTCTGTTCCATCGGCGAGCTCGACGCCGGCGACGGCTGAGCCGAGAGTCCTGATCTCGGCAACCTCGCCTTCGACGATGATCAGATTCTCCGTCAGCGACAGCCGCCCGCTCATTTCGGTTCGATACAGATTGCGGTCGGCCTGGGCGCGCGGCGATTGAACGGCCGGGCCGCGGCTTCGATTCAGCAAACGGAATTGTATGCCGGTGGCATCGATGATCTGGCCCATGATCCCGCCAAGCGCGTCGATTTCGCGAACGAGATGACCCTTGGCGATGCCTCCGATGGCCGGGTTGCAGCTCATCTGCCCGATCGAGTTTGAGTCGATGGTGACGAGCGCAGTGCGGGCGCCAATGCGCGCGGCGATGTGCGCAGCCTCGCAGCCCGCGTGCCCCGCCCCGATAACGATGACGTCGAAAAACCTGTTGCTCATGCTTACTTGCCTGCGAAGGAGCTGGTCGCCTCACTGAGCCTTTAACAGAGGGCGATTGCAACTCTTACCCTGCTCAGAGAAACAACAAGGAGGGTACAGAATCCGCGCGGATTTATCCACCTTGGGTCAGCCAGTTCATTTTGAAGGGGTGCAATTGAGATTGGGGACTCAAGGTCGCGGGAACATCGGGTCTCATTAACACCTCGATTCATCGAGGTGCTTGGCGGGGTGCGGTGTGTCCGTTGACTGTTTCAACAGTCTTCGGATTCCAGGAGAGGAAACCGTTGAAACGGTTGAGGGCTCCGCCAGTCGAACGCCACCTCACTGAAGAGACCGTGTGAAAAGGCGCACAAATCCCCCAACCTCCCGGTTGGGGTTTTCACACAGTCACTGAAGTGAAGTGTTAATGAGATGGACCTGCCGAGACGGGAGCGAAGGAGTCAAGACCATAATTCTCGCAGCGAGTCCGACTTTTCAATTCACGCATTTGAAAGACAAAACGCCGTAGGTGATCGATGGGTTGTTGTGTCTTACTTTCCTATGCAGAAAGTCGAAAAGATCTGATTCAATATGTCCTCGGTCAAAGTCTCGCCGGTCACCTCACCAATCGCGTCGAGTGCCCCGCGCAATCTGAGCAAGATGATCTCTTCAAACTCGCCCTGAACCATCAACTCCCGCGCGCCCTCGAGATGCTCAATCGAGCGCTTTACTGCGTTGTGCTGGCGGGCGTCGGTTATCATCAAATCATCACGCTCGACGACTGCCTCTCCGCTCAGTCGGTGCAGGATAGAGGCGGTCAAACTGTCGAATCCCTCTCCGGTGAGTGCCGAGACGCTTATTACATCGTCGGGCAGCGATTCGATCGCGCGCGGAAGATCGATCTTGTTCATCGCGATGATTCTTATCTTGCCGGGCACCTGTTCGAGCAGGCGGGAGTCGTCTCCTGTCAGCGGCTGGGAAGTGTCCATCACCAGCAGAACAATGTCGGCATCGGCGATTGCGGCGCGGCTGCGGCTGATGCCGATCGTTTCAACAACGTCGGTGGTCTCTCTGATGCCGGCGGTATCGATGAGTCTCACGGGGACGCCCGCTATCGATGCGCTCTCGTACAACGCGTCCCTGGTCGTTCCGGGAATCTCAGTGACAATTGCTCGGTCGTTTCCCGCAAGGCGATTGAACACGGAAGATTTGCCGACGTTCGGGCGCCCGACTATCGCCAGGGCGAAACCTTCTTTCACAAACCTGCCGAACGAAAAACTGGCGGCAATCTCGGAGAGATCTGCGACCGCTGCGTTGAGCTTCGACAGCAGGGCTGATTCAGTTTCAGTCGATATGTCATCCTCGGCGAACTCGACCGAAGACTCAAGGTGAACGATGACTTCGACGACCAGGTCTTTGAGTCGAACAAGGCGCTTTGAAAGTGCGCCTTCCAGTTGTCGGGTTGCGACGCGGGCTTGATAGCGGGTCTGTGCGTCGATCAGATCGCGGACCGCCTGAGCTTGTGCGAGGTCAATGCGCCGGTTAAAGAAGGCGCGGAAAGTAAATTCTCCCGGTTCGGCTATGCGCGCCCCGCGTTGAAGAATCAGATCGAGAACGCGGCTGACGATGATGGGGCTTCCGTGGCAGCTCAGCTCGACAACATCGCCGCCGGTATAGGAGTGGGGAGCCTTGAAGTAGGTGAGGATGGCTTCGTCTATGTGTTCGCCGGTCGTCGGATCCACGAGCCGGCCAAAGCGGGCGCGGGCGGGTTCACCCACCGGAACTTGCGATTCAGCTTGAAAGATAGCGGCCGCGATCTCGAGAGCGGTCGCGCCGCTCAATCGCACGACCCCGACTCCGCCGCGTCCGGGAGGCGTCGAGATAGCGGCGATGGTGTCTCCGAGAAACATGGTTTATGGTTTCTGGTTTATGGTCTCTGGTCTCCGAGAAACATGGTTTATGGTTTCTGGTTTATGGTCTCTGGTTCAAGGTCTCCGGTTTGTGGTCTCACCCGAGCGGAGAAAACGAGAACCAGAAACCACAAACCATAAACCATAAACCACAAACCATTATGCTGGAAAGATGACGAGTTTGCGGTTTTCGCCGTCGCCGCGGCTCTCAGTCCTGACGGAAGCATCTTCTGACAGGGTCAGGTGAATGATGCGGCGCTCGTTTGCAGTCATAGGATCGAAGCTGAAAGGCACGCGCGTCGAACGGACCTTCTCTGCCGCCTTCTCGGCCATCAGGCGCAGTTCTTTTTCGCGTCGCGCGCGATAGTTGCCAGAGTCGAATACGATTCGCGCGTCCTCGCCCGAGAGGCGGCTGGAAACGCGATTGCCGAGGTACTCCAACGCGTCGAGCAGCTCCGCGTTGTGGCCGAGCAGCAACGCGACGTCTTCCCCCTCTACCTGGACTCGGGGACCTTCCTCTCCTGATTCGGCGCTTGCGGTCAACTCGAGGCCGCTGGACCTGAAGACCAGATTCGTGAATTCCACGACGCTGCTCAAATCATCTTGTGACATTACTTCACGCTCCCGACTACCTCTTTTTCGATGGCACGGCGCTTCGCCGCGGGCGGTCCCTTCTTGCCTGACTTCTCCGACTTGGCTCCGTCCCCGGCAGATGCTTGAGGCTCGGCGGTGATCTTGTTTATTAC
>JBGPFL010000566.1:0-4305 GCA_041483295.1 Blastocatellia bacterium
ACTGCCTACTGCGTACTGCCTACTGCGTACTGCCTACTGCCTACCGCCTACTGCGTACTGCCTACTGCCTCTTCCGCATAGCCTCAAACAGGACTACTCCCACTGCTACCGAAACGTTGAGCGAAGTGATCCGCCCGTGCATCGGAATTGACACAAGCACATCGCAGCGCTCCCGCACCAGTCGATGAAGTCCTTGTCCCTCCCCACCGAAGACCAGAGCCAACGCACCAGCATAGTCGTACTCGGTATACGGCATCTTGCCCGAACTCTCGACCCCTACAACCCAAACGTTCTGCTTTTTGAGCTGCTCTATAAACGACGCAAGATTGGTGACCCGAGCAACCGGAAGGTACTCAACCGCGCCCGCTGAGGTCTTCGCAACCGCGTCCGTAAGATGCGCGGCCCGGCGCTCGGGTATGATCACCGCGGTTGCGCCCGCGCATTCAGCGCTGCGGATGATGGCGCCGAGGTTATGCGGATCCTCGACGCCATCCAGTAGGACAAACAGCGTCTGAGCAGTGACTTTCGAAAGGAGCGCTGTCTCATCTGCGTAGCCGACGGCGGCCGCGACTGCCAGCACACCCTGGTGGTTGGCCTCGCCGCTCATTCGATCCAGCCCAGCCCGAGGCTCACGGCGAACCGGGATATTGTGCCGGCGGGCCGCTTCGATCACCTCACGGAGGCGTTCGTGCCGCGCGCCGTCGGCTATGACGATTCGCTCGATCCGGCGGCCTCCGGAGCGGAGCGCTTCAAGGACCGGAAGGACTCCATAGACGTTCGGCATTGCTCAGTTGTAATCCAACGCTGTTGCTAACTCAACACGATTCGGCGTCAAAGCTCAACCGCAGAGGGACTCGACTAGCACAGGGCTTGGGACACGGGGAGCACGGAGCGAGCAACGAAGGCAGAAAGGTGAGACTTTTCCTTTGTCTCCCCTTTCGTCTCATCCCCGTGTCCCCCGTGTCCCTTGTGTTCCTCCTCCGTCGTTCGTTGCTCCCAACGAGGAGGACGCGGAGGAGCGCAGAGGTTTGGTTGCTGCCGAAGGTCGCGCTGTGTACCTCTCAGAGATCGGTGCAGTATTGAGCCGACAGGTGTCCGCAAAATCCGCCGTGTGCGATTCGGAGAATTCAGCAACTACCAACTGCTTAGTGCCTGGTCCCGTGTGGCACGCCGCTCGCTCATTCATTCTCTTGCCGCACGCTTCAATGCATTAACCGGGGGACAACTTGGCAGCCAGCGTACTAATCACAAGGCGGGTAGAACTATGGCAGGTGACCGTATGCGCGGTCATCTCTGTGTATCTGGCTCTTGGCGTGGCAACTCACAGCCTCCGCCTCTATCACTGGGCCATCCTCGCAGCGGCGCCGATGGCGTTTGTCGCCTCCAATCGCGGGCGCCGGTTTTTTCTCGACTGGTTGCCGCTGTTCGCGTTCTGGATGGTGTATGACAGGCTGCGTCTGCTCCAGCCCTTGCTTTATGAGCGGGTCTCGGTCAAATGGCCGTACATTGCCGAGTGCGGGTTGTTCGGTTGGCTTGCCGGCGGCGAAGCGCCGGCCCATGCGGCGCACGCCTGGCTGTTCGCTCACAGCGCAACATCCTATGGGGCTGTCATCGGCTGGGCAGCGCAACTCGTATACTTCTCCTATCTGTTCATCCTGCCGGCGCACCTGGCTGTTTGGTGGTGGCGCGGCGGAAGACACGCAGGCGATCGCCAGAGCTTCGTCCGCCACTTAAGTGCATTCACGCTGCTGCACGCGGTGGCGCTATTGCTCTACATCAGCCTGCCGGTCGCCCCTCCGTGGTGGGTGAGCTTGCATGGCATGGCTCAACCGACTGCCGATCTTGTTGCGAGGACCAACATGGCTGACGCTATGGATGGGGTCATCGTTCAAGGGATGATCAAGAACGCGGCGCAGTGGTTCGGCGCCGTGCCTTCGTTGCACGCCGCTTATCCAATGCTTCTGTTCGCTCTCTCAATAGGGCGGCGCTCGCGAATTGCGGTTGCGACGCTGGCCGTCTATAGCGCCGCGATGTGTATTACAACAGTGATTCTGAATCAGCACTACATCATAGACCTGCTTGCAGCAGCGATGGCAGTGGCTGTCGCGTGTATGCTCGCAAGCCCAGTAAGCAGGTTCCTGTTTCAGAGTTCGGACGGTTCGGAAGACATTGCGTGCACGCTCATGAAGCCACTGCTGGAATGAACTTTGTTAGACTACCGCGAGCTCACCCGGAGGGGCGCCGCCTGCGAAGCGCTCGAAGGAGAACGGCGCTGCCTCGCTCTCCGGTGCCCCTCCGGCCGCAATAATATCCGCAAGCAGTCGGCCCGCGGCCGGGGAGTGCTGAAAGCCGTGTCCGCTGAAGCCATTGATCATAAAGAAGCCCTCGATCTCGCGAGCCGGTCCGATGATCGGCATTCCGTCAGGAGACATTTCGTACAAGCCCGCCCACGCATGCGCGATTCCGGCTTCACCTAGAGCAGGAAGCCTCCGCACAGCTACACGAGTCACCTGTTCGAGAAACTCCCAACTCACCGTTGTGTCGAAGCCCGGTTGTTCATCCAGGGCGCCCATCCCGAACAGAATTCCGGCTCCTTCCCGGTGAAAATAGAAGGTCGTCTCGAAGTCGATGACCATAATGCGGGAAGACGGCACGGCGGTGCCCAACGCTCCCGCCATCGACTCGGTTATGAATATATGGCGCCGCAGCGGAGATACCGGAATATCGAGACCGACCATCTCCCCGATCCGCCTGGCATAGGGCCCGGCCGCGTTCACCACAATCGGAGTTGAGATAAGACCCCGAGTCGTTTCAACGACGTTGATTCGGCCGGCTGTTCGCTGAATACCGGTCACTTCGGTTTCGCGATAGATTTCGGCGCCGGCTCTCTGGGCCGCCCTTGCGAATCCCATCGTTACGCCGTTAGGGTCGGCGATGCCATCGCGCGCACAAAACGAAGCCGCGAGAATTCCATCGACTTCGAGACCTGGCGCGAGCCTTCGCGCCTCTGCGGGACTGAGAAGATCGACCTCGACGCCGAGCCGCTGCTGCATCTCGATGCCGGCTTGAAACGAAGTCACGGACTCCTCGGTTGCCAGCAGAAAAAGATAACCGTCCTGATGAAAGTCGATCTCGGACCCCACCTCGTCGTTGAAGCGCTCCAGCAAACGGATAGACTCGATCGACAGTTTCACATTGGCTTCATTTGAGAACTGGTGGCGAACTCCGCCGGCGTTGCGGCCGGTCGATCCCATACCGAGAAGCGGTTCGCGCTCGACGATGACGATGTCGGGTATGCCGCGCCTGGTGAGATGATACGCGACGCTGGCTCCCATGCATCCGCCCCCGATGATTACCACATCAGCAGTCCTCTTCACAGGAGACAGCTTACACGACCGGCACGTTCGACGAGAAGTGAGCGTGCAGTCATGAAGAAGACGCTGGTACTCAGTCACAGTGATCGTGATGGACAAAAATGGAGTTCTGAATCCCACCAACGGCAGTTGGTGGATTGTTCAGATCCTGCCTACTCATTCGGCCTGCCTTGACCCCCTGAACGGGAGGAGGGTGGTGCTTCCTCCTTTGTGTAGGCCAAGTATGAACAATCCACCCACTCCCGTGGGTGGGATTCGGCGAGCAGTATGTATCAGATTCACTGTGACCGACTACTATGTTCACCCGCCCCAGCTTACTGCTGCGTGTGAAACAGCATTACCGCTTCGAGCGTCTCTATCGACTCGAGCGACAGCATGTTATCGATCTTGAGTTGCGAAGCTTTCCTGGGAATGAGGTCGATGAGGGCGGGATCGCAAATGGGTGACACGTAGACGTACCGGGCGTTGAGGAGAGCGGCCTGAACACGCGCCAAGTCTTTGTCGTCGACCGAGTCGATACGATCGAGCACAGCGGGAGGAGTTCCGAGGCTTATGAGATGGCGACGAAAGGCCGGGAAGAAGCTGGTGTTCGACACGATCATCAACACGCGTCCTCGGTTGGCTGCTCCAACCAGCTCGGGCACAAAATCAGGGTCCAGCCGGAGTTGGAGTATCTTCTTCCCATAGGATCCCAGCAGGCTCTCGACCTGTCTGAAGTGATAGTCGGTTGTCACAAAGTAGTCGACTCCTGCAAGCAACGTCGACGGCCGCTCGCCGTCACTCTCGATCTGACTCAACAGCAGCGGGATGGCACGCACACCCAGTCGGCTCGAGATCTCTCCGGCGAAGAGCTTGACCTGCTCCTCGTTGCATTCGATCACCGCAACCTGCTTTGACTTTATCGCGGACCTGTCAACGAAACTCTTCACCA
>JBGPFL010000567.1:0-4304 GCA_041483295.1 Blastocatellia bacterium
AGGTCTCCATGACTGCCTCTGATCGACGAGAGACGATGAAAACAGAACCCCAGACCGGAGGCGCCGGACGCGCCTCTTGGACCTATACTGTATGAATTGAATCCCACGCTGTTCATTGGTACATACCTGCTACGACTGCTGACCGCTGTTAGAACTTAGACTGCTCGTATAATTAATTGACAGTTTTTAGCACGCGGCAGCGGAGCTTGTCAAGGATGTGCGTTTCGGGTTTCGGGTTTCGGGTTTCGGGTTTCGGGTTTCGGGTTTCGGGTTTCGGGTTTCGGGTTTCGGGTTTGTCCTGATAGTGAACGAACAACTGCAAACCTCGAACCCGAAACTCGAAACTCGAAACCCGAAACGATCCTTCAGTCGTCGATTCGAATAATTCCTTTTCGAACGGCATAGCGAATGAGGTCGGTCTGCGTGCTCAGGCCCAGCTTGCGCATCAGGTTGGCGCGATGGGACTCGGCTGTGCGCGGACTGATGAAGAGACGCTCAGCGATCTCAGACGTCGAGTGACTCTCGGCGGCCAACTGGAGCACCTCCCGCTCGCGGGTGGTCAGCGTATCGTACATGTCGAGTGTCCCGGCTTCGGCTTTCTGAACGTACAGTTCGATGGCGCGTTCGGAAAGTGGCGGGCTCAAATAACGCCGGCTGGCCGCGACCTGCCGCACCGCTTCAATTAGTTCGCAAGCCTGGGAGTCCTTGAGCACATAGCCGGTGGCTCCATTCTTGAGCGCTTCCAAAACGTATGCGTCGCTGGCGTGCATCGAGAGCATCAGCACGCGCGTCTTAGGCAGACGCTGGGTAACCTGGCGCGCAACCTCCAGGCCATTCAATCCCGGCATCATCAAGTCTACTATCAACACGTCCGGCTTCAGGCGTTCGGCCAGTCGGACGGCCTCCAGGCCGTCCCCCGCGTCGCCAACGAGGCGGAAGTCGGGCTCCGTCTCAAGCAAGGCTCGCAGTCCTTGCCGCACGATGTGATGATCATCCGCAAGTACTATTGTGGTCTTGTTGTTTCCCATTTGATCGCCCACTGGTCGCGTCAGCAACCATTCGCGAGGGCTCTTAACAGCCGCACTTCATAAGAGTGCGTGTGTCATTCTTCGTTACGGGGACCTTCAGCTAACTTGTCACGTCGATACTGATGAGGACTTGGCGCTCGCCCCCATCCCGCCGTTCAGGGGAAACTCGGCGGTCAAACGCGCTCCTCTTCCAGGGGCGGACTCGATGTTCAGTTCGCCTCCCAGCAGCAGCGCACGCTCACGCATGCCGGCCACCCCGCTCGACGCGTGCTTCTCAATCGCCGCCTTTGCATCGAAGCCCGCGCCGCGATCTTCAACCTGAACGCAGAGCGTCTCCATATCCGCCCAGACATGTACCGTGGCTTCTCCGACCTCGGCATGGCGGGCCACGTTGGTGAGCGCTTCCTGGGCCACGCGATAGGCCGCCGTCTCGACTTCAGCAGGAAACCTTCGTTCCAGGCCGGTATAGTCGAAACTTATGCGAACACCCGTCGAATCGGTATAGCGTTCGAAGTGCCACAACAGGGCCGGAAGCAAGCCCAGGTCGTCCAGTATCGTTGGCCGAAGAACAAGGGACAGGTTTCGAACCTGAGCGATGAGCTCGTTGGCCAGTTCCTGTGCTTTGTTGATCCGCTTGTCCAGGTCCGCGGGCGGCAGTCGCCTGCAGACCTCCAACTCGAATATGAGACCAGTGAGTGCCTGACCCACTTGATCGTGGAGCTCGCGCGCGATGTGACGTCGCTCAGCTTCCTGGACCTGGACCAGCCGTTGAGAAAGCGTTCGCATACGTTCGCGCGCCGCCGATACCTGCTCGAAGAGGCGGGCGTTCTGAATCGCAACGCCGACCTGCTGACCCAGCGCCTTGAAGAAGCTGACCTGCTCCGAGCTCAGCATGCTGGGCTTTGCCCCAAGCAGCGCGGCTATGCCCTGGATCTGTCCTTTTGCGATGAGGGGCACTCGCAGGTAGCTCTGCCACTGCCTCTCTTCGCCCTCATCAACGGGCAACGGAAAAGAGGAGGACTCGCCGAACTCCAGGCTCAGGATCGCGTCTGGCTGAAGCATCATTTGATCACCATAGAAGCCGGTGGCTGGATAGGTCCTGAGCTTAGACACCATCTGATCCGGCAGCCCCCAGGCTGCCTGTAAATAAAAGAGGTCGTCGGCCTCGTCGTAGAGATAAATGCCTCCGCTGGGGATTTCCATCTGCTCCGTCAGCAGCTTCTTCAGCGTGGCCAGAACCGACGACAGCTCCAGTGACCCGCTCACCGCGGCAGAGGTGGCGTTGAGCGCCGCCAACTGCCGATTGCGCACATGAATCTCCTCCTCGGTATGCCGTTGGTCGGTTATATCTCGCTGAGTGCCCCACGCCCTGACGAGTCTGCCGTCTTCCAGGACTCCCACCAGGTTATTCAGGAAGTACCTCTTCTCTCCTGCCGCGTCTGACTCATGAGACTCCGCATCCGCCACCCGGTAGCCGGATCGAAAGAAACCCCGCAAGTAGTCGATATTACACGAGTCTGTGCGGTCCAGCAACTCGCCGAGCCGACTGCCCACAATCTCCCCCGCCGACGACAGGCCGTACATCTTCGCCATTACGTCGTTACACTCGGCCAGGTAGGCGTGCCGATAAGCGTGATCGATCTTTTCGTCCTCTGATCCTTCCAGGGGCATCGGCTCGTCGAGCTCGAATCGCCATATGGCTTCCGAACTCTGCTCGACGAAGACCCGGTAGCGCACTTCGCTCGCGCGGAGAGCGTCCTCGGCTTGCTTGATGTCGGTGATGTCTTGCGCGCTGCCAACCATTCTGATTGGCCGGCCGGAGTCATCGAGAATCACCTCGCCCCGCACGTGAAGCATTCGTACTGTCTTGTCCGGGAGCAGGATTCGATAGTCGAGGATGACGGACCCATGGTCTTCAATCGCTTTAGCGAGCACTCGCTTCACGTGCTCACGGTCATTGCTGTGGACGCGCTCCAGGAAATCGTCGTAGGTCGATTGAATGGATTGGGGCGCAAGACCGAAGATCCGGAAGGTCTCGTCCGACCAGGTCCCTTCGTTGTTTGCCAGGTCCCACTCCCAACTTCCCACGTGAGCGATCTGCTGGGCTTCAGCCAGACGAGTCTCGCTCCTCCTCAACTCTTCCTGGTCTCGCTTGCGGTCCGTGATATCAGACAACAGTCCGAAGGCGTAGCGGACGCCGTTGTTCTCCCGGGTCGTCACCGCCCTGTTGTGGATCCAAACCCACCGGTCGTCCTTTGTAAGGATTCTATACTCGCAGTCGAACGTGCTGCCGGAGGTGAACAGCGCCTCGTATTCCTTCTGAACTCGCGACACGTCCGACGGATGTATTCTGGACAGCCACCGGCCTCCGGCCTCTCTAATCTCTTCGGGAATGTAACCCAACACTCTCTTCAAATTGGGGCTGACGAAGGTCGTCCTGCCGCGGCTGTCAGCCCACCACGTGACGTCGGGAATGTTCTCGACCAGCAGGCGATACTTCTCCTCGCTCCGGCGAAGCGCTTCCTCTGCCCGCTTGTGTTCGCGCGCCTCCAAAATCAGCGAGACCGACTCGGCAATCGAGCCGGCGAAGTTCTCTTCGTCCAGCGTCCACCGCCGCTCGGTTCCCAGATGCTCGTGCCAGCTGACTCCAACCAGCTTCCCTCCGAGCCGAATCGGGGCGTCCAGAACCGACGTGATGCCGAGCTTCGAGAAATAGCTTTCGGCGAACTCGGCGGTCCGCGGATCGCCGCAGGCGTCGTGGGCAGCGATGGCGCGTTGCACTTCCAGCGCTTTGAAATATCGGGGATGGCGAGCCGCCTCGAGCTCAAAGCCGTTTGAGTGAGTCCGGGTGGTCAACTCGAACAGGTCCGCACAGCGAATCAGACTGCAGTCCTCGTTTAACAGCCAGATGCTCGTGCGCTCAAGTTCGAGAGCATCCGCCGCGGTTTCGGTGATTTCTTTGAAGACGCCGTCCAGGTCGTCGAGGTTGCGCCTGTGACAACTCGCGAGTCTCCTGAGCGCCCAGGTCTGTTTTCGGAGTCGCCGCTCGCTGTCCACCACCGCTTCCTGCGCCCGCTTGTGCTCAGTTATGTCGCGAAGCAGCCAGCGCAAGCCTGCCGGCTTGCCCTGGCCGTCGTGAACCGGCACACACTTGAGGGCGGCTTCAATCAGATCCCCCTTGCGTCGACGCAACCGTATCTCCCACTCCTGAGGCCCGTCCGCTCTCTGCATAGCGGCCAGTCGCAGCCTGAAGTCCCGGCGGTGTACTTTATCGAC
>JBGPFL010000568.1:0-4298 GCA_041483295.1 Blastocatellia bacterium
ATCGGCGACGGCATAGAGCTTCGAGCTGACCAGGGCCGTTGCGGCATGGCCCGCCAGCAGTTCCAGAAGCTTATGGTCCAGGCTGCTCAGACCCTTCTTGTGCGGCAAGAGCTTATACATAGCAATCACACCTACCACTCGCCCTTTGATCTTAAGAGGTATACACGCGCAGACTTCGCCCGAGGCGCCGGCGTCGTCGGTAAAGAAGAGCTCGCCTGTTTGAGCTACCAGCCCCTCCAGGCCTTCGCCGAATGCCACCCTTCCCTTTTCGAACCTCTGGGCGATTTCGCCCTCATAGCCCGCAAGCACCAACTCACTTGTCTCTTCATCCACTACATAGAGTCCAAATTCTTCGGACCCTATCATGTTCATCAGAATTTCCTTGATGCACTGAACGACCTCATCCGGATCCAGTGTTGAATGGAGGCGGTAGCTTGCAACATACAGGTTTGCCAGACTCTCGTTCTGCTCCTCAACCTCGACGTACCTCTGGGCGAAGTCTTTGTTCTCGGCCTCGATCTCCTGGAACCTGCCATCAACGAATTCGAGCTTCTGGCCCATCTGGGTGTTCTCAAGCCGCAGCCTCTCAACCTCTCTCATCAGAGTGGCTGACAAATCCATCTTCTCTTTCTCCAACTGGACGATGCGATAGCGAAGCCGCTCGTTCTCATACATCAACTCCTCTGTAAAAGCCTTTCCCTTGCGAAACATCTCCAGCAGCTCTTCGCTCTTGGAGAAAAGCTTCATGATCTCTTCAGGCTTCTCGCCCATAACTCACCTCCATCAATCCAGGTCTTGAATCGTGATATTCAGTCCAACTTCGCCATAGGGCGTTGATATCGCCGCAAACAGCGTCTCAAAGCAGTGGTCGTAACTAACAAGATTCGATCCGGTTAATACGGTGGGTGGGCTCATCTCCAGCCTCGAGCCCTCATCATTAATTCTCGAAATCGCGCATCCCATCGCCATCGATGCCAGCTCTGCTATCGACGAGCGAACGAGAGGAGTCATCCCCGGCGACGGCTCTCCCAACATGCAGCCGGCGAGTTGTACGGCCGTGAACAAGTCCATATCCAATATGACTCGTCCGTGGGCTTCGCCTGTCAGCCCGATTATGGCCATCACTTCCCTTCCTGCCACCGGACTGGGCCTCATCCGAACGGTGCGGACGTCAACCGCCGGACCCAGGATCTGGCGAAAGATGTCAGTCGTCGAATCGACGAAGAATTTCACAAAATCAAGCCTCATGTGACTCCTATTCTAATCGTCGCACTCCAACACTCGTTCAATTCCCTTCCGCAGTTCTTCGGTCGTGACCGGCTTGGGAATGAAGTATTTCGCGCCCGCGGCAAGAGCCTCCTGCACCTTGTCCTTATAGCTCACCGAACTGATCATTATTACACGAGCCTTCGGATCGCTCTCGCATATTCGGCGCACCGTTTCGACTCCTTCCAACCCGGGCATAACGATATCCATCAAGACAATATCGGGCTTCAGTCGGCGATACTCGGAGATGGCTTCGTTGCCGTTGGCCGCCTCGCTTGCCACCACGTTGTCAAACGAATCCATCAACCGCCTGAGATGAAATCGCGCGAATGCTGAATCGTCAACTATCAGGCACGTCAGCGGCGATTCATTAAGCGCTAGTTGCTTATCGGCGCTCCCCATAACCAGTTACCTCCAGGCAGTCGGGCTTTCCGACCGCAGATATTAAGTAGGATGCTAGGTCCGCCAGCGGGACCACCTTCTCGGCATACCCCTTTTCGATCGCCACCCTGGGCATTCCGAAGATCGCACAACTATCCTTGTCCTGGGCGACGGTGCGGCCCCCAGACTGTTTGATCAGACCCAAACCTTCGGCTCCATCGCTTCCCATCCCTGTCATCAGCACGGCAATAGCCTGATTGCCATATTCCTCCGCGACCGACTTGAACAGCACGTCCACCGATGGCATATGCCCGTTAACCAGGCTTCCCTTCTCCAGGGTAACTTCGGCGCCATTCAGTCGCTTCCTTACTCTCAAGTGGGCATTCCCGGGAGCTATCAGTACGATACCGGGAGTGATCACGTCTCCATCTCGAGCTTCTCTAACCTCTACGTCGCAAATCTCGTCGAGCCACTGTGCAAACATCGCCGTGAAACTCTCGGGCATATGCTGGACGATTACTATCCCTGCACCAAAATCGGTGGGGATGCGTGGCAGCATATACCGGAGCGCGTGTGGTCCTCCGGATGAGGCTCCGATCGCGACAATCCCACCGGATGGAACGCCTAGCACAGCCTGAACTTTCTTCCTCGCAGTCCGCTTGACAGCGGGTACAACACTCATCGGGACCATCTTGTGTCGCGCGGCAGCCTTGATCTTTGAGACCAGCTCCCCGGCCATTTCGCCGACCTGCGCGATCGCCTTGGGTTTGCATATGAAATCGACCGCACCAATCTCGAGGGCCTTCATCGTTAGGGCAGCACCGCGCGTAGTGAGCGAACTCAACATGATCACGGGTATTGCGTGCTTTGAAACGATGTGGCTTAGAGCAGTAAGTCCGTCCATCCTTGGCATATCGATGTCTAGAGTCACCACGTCTGGTTTTAGTTGATCTATCTTGTTGAGGGCAAAATCGCCGTCAATGGCCGTTGCTACCACTTCGAGCTCACCGTCTTTTTCCAGCAGGCTTGGGATCATTTTCCGCATCACCGCAGAATCATCAACTACCAAAACCCTTATCTTCTTCTTCTCAGACTGCATACGCACCTTTCGTAGATCCCCTGCTGCGCTCGTATCTGATAGCCTTACGGAAGACCATCCCCGCATCCATTATCAAAACGACTCGCCCGTCCCCCAGCACGGACGCTCCCGCAAGGGAGTCGTTCTGAACCCATTTGCTATCCAACGGCTTGATCAGCAGCTCTTGTTCGCCCAATAGCGTGTCCGCAACCACTCCGTATCTCTTGTTCCCCACTGTAAGCACAATAACGAAAAAGTGTGCCGCATCCTTTCGAAACGACGCTCCGCTTCCTCCTTTTCGTCTGTCGAATCCGAGAATGATTCCCGGCCTCACCATTGATATGAAACGGTCCCTCAATCGGAGGCTCTCCAGTCCGTCGAGGTAGACTATGTCGTCGACCGTCGCCCGGGCGATCTCGCTAACGGCAAGCAGCGGCAACGCAAAGAGCTGGCCGGCAGCAGTGAACAACAGAGCCTTGATGATCGCGAGTGTGAGCGGCATCCTCAATATGAACACGGTTCCGATCCCGAACTCGCTCTTGACGGTTATGCTTCCACGCAGTTGCTCGAGCGCCGCCTTGGCTGTCGCTGCCCCTATGCCTCGCCCCGACACGAGCGTGATTTCTGGAGCGGTGGAGAGGCCAGGCAGAAAGATCAGTTCCTGGGCGTCCTCAGTACTCAGGCGGTCAGCTTCGGCAGGAGTAATGGTGCCTCCCTCAGCAGCTTTCCTCTTGAGCGCCTCTGCGTCGATGCCACGCCCATCATCGCTGACCTCAACGACTACCTGGTTGCCTTCGTGATAGGCTCGAAGCTTTATCTTCCCGGTCGGCGGCTTTCCGGCGCGCTCTCTCTCCTCTGTGGTCTCTATCCCGTGGTCGACTGCGTTTCTGAGGAGATGCAGTAGAGGTTCATACAGCAGATCGACCAGCGTGCGGTCCAGTTCGGTCTCCCCTCCGCGAACTTCGAGCTCAACTGACTTGCCGCGCTCCGCCGCCAGCTCTCGCATTGGCCGTGCAAACCGTCGGAAGACGTTGTCTATCGTGACCATTCGCATCTTCAGGACACTCTTCTGCAGCTCGGCAATCAGCTTGCCCATCTGTAAGCTGACTCCTCCGAACCTGGGTACCAAATCGTTCTTAGGCAAGGCCAGCTCGAATTCGGGCCCCAGTTCGTTCAATATGGAGCGAGCTATCACCATCTCGCCCGCCAGGTTCAGCAGCGCGTCGATGCGATTCGCTTCGACTCGGACGTATTCACGATTGGACTTCCGCGCATGGTCTCTGCTTTCTGCTGATGCTAGGTCCGGCGATTCGGCTGAGACCAGCGCTTCCGGTTCGACCTCAACTTCGAACGGCGTCTCACCGGAATTGAATTCGGCGCCGGCGGATATACGAGTCACCAGCCTTTCGAGTACATCTGCAGGAACGTCACCTACTTCGTCGCCGCCGATCGCCGCGTGGATTGTGTCCAGACTCTCCAGGAAGAGATCGACTGTCTGCTTGTCAAAGGCGGCTTGATTGTTTAACACCCTGTCCAGAATGTCTTCGATCCTGTGAGCGAGTTCAGTTACCCC
>JBGPFL010000569.1:0-4297 GCA_041483295.1 Blastocatellia bacterium
ACTCAACTAACCCGGGACGGCTCGCGAACCACTATCAACGGTACGTTCGACTGGGTATATGAAGAAGAGTTCGATCTCCGCAACGGCTTTCGCTGGAGCCCCGACGGCAAGAACCTTGCTTACTGGCAGATCAACTCTGAAGGCGTTCGAGACTACTACCTGGTAAACAACACCGATTCGCTCTACCCGGTGATCACTACGATACCATACCCGAAGACGGGACAAACGAATTCGGCAGCACGTATCGGAGTAATCGGCGTTGATGGCGGCAGTCCTCAGTGGATGAGTGTTCCCGGCAATCCGCGCGATAACTACGTCGCAGCGATGGACTGGGCTGCGAGCTCTGACGAGCTGGTCATTCAGCATCTCAATCGATTGCAAAATACAAACGAGGTGATGCTTGCAGACGTGCACACTGGTCGCGTGAGAACGATATTGGCTGAAAAGGACAAGACCTGGGTGGATCTGCGGTCGGAGGACTTCGGTTGGCTCGATGAAGGCCGCTCTTTCACGTGGACGAGCGAGCGCGACGGGTGGCGTCACGTGTACGTAGTGTCGCGCGACGGCAAGTCACTCAAGCTGGTTTCGCCCGGCGAGTTTGATGTGATCAACATCGAAGCCGTTGATGAGAAGGGCGGATGGCTGTACTATGCGGCTTCGCCTGAGAACGCGACGCAGCGCTATCTCTACCGCACTCGGCTGGACGGCACGGGACATTCGGAGCGCTTATCCCCCAACGCTCAGGCTGGAACCCACAACTATCGTATTTCGCCTGACGCTCACTGGGCCTTTCATTCCTACTCGTCATTCGGAGTGCCCCCGCAGACGGAACTGATCCCGCTACCACGGCATGCAGGGGGTCGGATTCTTTCAGAAAACGGCAAGGCGCGTGCAAGTGTGAGTCAGCTCAAACGAGGTCCAAGCGAATTCTTCCGGGTGAGCGCCGGCGGCGGCGTGCAGCTTGATGGCTGGGTGATGAAGCCTCCCGGCTTCGATCCGGTCAGACGCTATCCCGTGCTCTTCTTCGTTTATGGCGAACCTGCAAGCCAGACTGTGGTTGATCGATGGGGCAGTCGGAATTATCTGTGGCATCTGATGCTCACACAGCAAGGCTACATTGTCATCAGCATCGACAATCGAGGCACTCCGGCTCCGCGGGGCCGCGAGTGGCGCAAAATCATTTACCGGCAGGTCGGGTTCCTGGCCTCGCAGGAGCAGGCAGCAGCCGCGCGGGAGATCAGCCGGTGGCCATTCGTGGACAGGTCAAGAATCGGCATATGGGGCTGGAGTGGCGGAGGCTCGATGAGCTTGAATATGATCTTCCGACATCCTGAGATCTACCGAACGGCTATGGCTGTGGCGCCAGTCAGCGACATGCATTACTACGACACGATCTATCAGGAGCGCTACATGGGTTTGCCTCAGGACAATGATGAAGGTTACAAGCGAGGCTCGCCTATCACCTTCGCTGAACAACTGCGAGGAAAGTTGCTGGTCGTACACGGCACCGGCGACGACAATGTGCACTACCAGAACACCGAGGCGCTGATCAATAAGCTGGTTGAGGCAAACAAACCGTTCACGATGATGTCGTATCCCAACCGAACACACAGCATCAGCGAGGGAACCAACACGAGCCGCCACCTGTTTGAGCTGCTCACTCGATACTTGCGTGAGAACTTGCCGCCAGGTCCCGCGGGGCCGCGAGTCCCTGCCCGACAATCTGCAAAGCGTCATTAGTCACTTGTCACTGGTCATTTGTTACTTGTCACTTGTCATTTGCTTGTATCTTGGGTTGGGGTCGGACCAGTGACAAAATGACCAGTGAAAAATGACAAATGACCAGTGCGAAAAAAAGGCGCATCGGGCGATGAAGCCCCGATGCGCCGTGAGTGAGTGAACACCAGCTGCCGCTAGAAAATGAACTTTAATGCGAACTGAATCTGTCTGGACGATCCCGAGTCTCCGGTCGGGAAGCGCGTATTGCTTATCACTCCGAAGGTCGTGCTGCCGACCTGAGCAACCCGTCCCGGTTGGCCGAAGTTAGCGTGGTTGAAGATATCGAATATCTCCCCCCGGAACTGAACCTTTACCGATTCAGTTATCCTGGTTGTCTTCAACACCGAGAAATCGGTGTTGGAGAAGCCGGGCCCGATCACCACGTTCCTGCCAAGGTTTCCGAAGTGAGCCGTGGCCAGGCTCGAGGGCACTGAAAATGTAGCACCTGTCGTGCAAGCCAGACACACGGTGTTGTTGAACCATCGATCCGGTGAGCCCGGCACTTGTATGCTTCCATTCACGTCAGGCCGAACGCTGGCCACCCCGGTCAAGGTGGCGTTGATAGGGCTGCCAACCAGAATGTTTACCGGATTGCCGCCCTGGAGCTGAACTATGGTAGACAGCTGCCAGCCCTCGGTCAGCCGGCTCCCTTGAAACGGCAACTGGTAGATTGCGCGAAGCACGAAGCGGTTTCGAACATCGTAGTCCGACAGACCCCGGTCCCCACGGATGTTAAAGCTGTTCTGGACCACGACACCCTGTGAGTTGAGGGAGTTGTAATCCAGTGACTTGGAGAAGCTATATGAGCCGTCGAATTGCAGTCCACTCGAAATCCGCTTGGTTGCAGTTATCCACAGCGCGTTGTAGCTGGAGTTCGCCGCGCTGTCGGATTCTGTGATATTGCCGACGGTGCTTCCGGGCAGGATCGCACTGCTCGCTGAGAGTGTAGGGAAGGGCCTATTAACGCCGAGGCCCAGGAACTGATTCACGTTGCGCGAAATGCGCAGGTGCGTTCCCTTGGATCCAACGTAAGCCACTTTTAGTCCCATAGTCCTCGTGAGTTCCCGCTCAAAGCTCAGGTTCCACGATTGGATGTAAGCATTGTTGTAACCGTGTTCGATCGAGGATGGCGCGAGTCCCGAAGCCCTCGCAACTGTCAGCGCATTGTCAAATCTAATCGCGCCGCTGAAAGTAAAGGGCACCGCCAGGGGCGGGTTTGACGTCGCGGGCGTCACGAGGTTGGTTACCGGCTGATCGGCAAGGACGCTGTACCCCCCTCGCACCGACGTCTTGCCGTTCTTGAACGGATCCCAAACAAATCCAAGTCGCGGTTGGATGTTCTTATTGTTCGTCTGATAGACCTGGTCTATACCCGACCCGACCCTAACCAGCGCGCGGGCGCCCGGGTCGAATACCACGAAGCGGTCGTAGCGCTCGGTCGGCGACATGAACCAGTCATAGCGCAGGCCCAGCTCAAACGTAAAGTTTGGCTTGAACTTCAGGTTGTCCTGAGCGAACAGGCCGAGGGCCCCCATCGCCAGGCTGCTGGTAACGTTTCCCAGAGTCACCGAGAAGGCGTTCGCCGTGCCCGTCTGGAAGGCAGCCACGTTTGCGAAGCCGAACGTTCCGGGAGTCTGACCGAAGTTGTTGTTCAAGAATCGCCGATACTCGCCACCCATCTTGATTGAGTGCTTCCCGTGGAGATAGCTGGCTGTGTCCGACAACACGAAAGTCGTGTCTCCTCGGCCCTGGGGGAAGCCTGCTGGTCCACCGAAGTTGAGGCCAATTCCGCCCACGGTGATCTGAGGCAATGCTATCGCTTCCGTTATTCCGTTGTTGATCCCGAAGTCCGCGGCATTGAGCTTGGCATTGGGGGAAAACGTGATGTGGATGCGGTTGAATCCGAACCGCGCTTCGTTCACCAGATTCTGGCCGAAAGTGTGAGTCTCGTTCAGAGTGAGTATCTGGCGATGCGATTGACGGGTGTCCCCGAAATTCGGGACCGTGTTGCCCTGCAGCGTAGGCTCCCCTCGCAGGTCACGCTGGAACGCGTAGTAGCCATGCAGGCGGTCATTGCTCGATAGCATGTGGCTCACGTCGCCTGTAAACTGGTCGATGTTGACAGGCGCGGTTCCCGCGCCGACGAATCTGTTCCCGGACAAATTGGCTTTGGGGATCAGATCAAGCAGCTTCCTCGATGTTGGATCGGTGACGCCGGCCCGCTCTGCGTCGGTGAGCACGCCGCCGTTGAGCGTGAGGCCCTGACGCTGGCGCGTTCCTTCGTAGGTGAACAGGAAGAATGTACTGTCCTTACGGATCGGACCGCCAAATGCAACCCCGAACTGGTTGCGCTTGAATGGGGGCTTCTTTGCCGCCCTGTCGAAGAAATTGCGCGAATCAAGCGCATCGTTGCGAATGTACTCGAATGCCTCGCCATGGTAAGAGTTGCTACCCGAGCGAGTCGCTATGTTCACGATCGCACCCGAGCTGCGTCCGTACTCGGCGCCGAAGGTCGAGT
>JBGPFL010000570.1:0-4289 GCA_041483295.1 Blastocatellia bacterium
GGAGCAAGCCATCAGACCGGCTGGACAGCGTTGGTAGCGAAACTGCTTCAGCAGAGCGGGGAGCCTGCCTCTGACCCCAGCGACTGAGGGAATAGTAGGCAGTAGGCAGTAGGCAGTAGGCGGTAGGCAGCAGGCAGTAAGCGGTAAGCAGTAGGCAGTAGGCAGTAGACGGTAGGTGGTAGGTGGTAGGCGGTTGGCAGTAGGCGCCTGCTACCTGCTCTGAGTACCCACAGCCGCCTGTCGCTTACTCACTGCGGACCGCTCGGCCCTACGCTTCGCATTCCCTATTGCTTTCTCCCTACTGCCTGCTGCGTGCTGCCTGCTGCCTACTATTTATGAGACTCCTTTCGTCAGGCGCGCTGTGGTGGTTGCTGCTCAGCGCGCCCATCATCTTCTTCTACCTGCTCAAGCTGAAGCGCAAGAGGCGTGTTGTCCCCAGCGTCTTGCTGTGGCAGCGCGCACTTGAGGAGATAGAAGCCAACGCTCCCTTCCGGCGTCTGCGCCGCAGCCTCCTTTTGATCTTGCAGCTGGCCGTTCTGGCCCTGTTGGTATTCGCCCTCTCCAGACCTCTCATCACCACTCGCGCCCTGGCGTCGGGAAGCACAGTCATCGTCCTGGATTCCACAGCAAGCATGAGCGCGCGCGACCAGGATGGGCGCAGCCGGCTCGAGCGGGCCAGAGAGCTTGCACGCGAGATGGTCGAGGGTCTGAGTGGAAGCGACCGCGCCGCCATAATCGAAAGCTCCGCGCGAGTCGTTGTGCGAAACGCGCTCACATCTGACCGCGCCCAGCTTCTGAGAGCAATCGACGATGTGCGCGAGACAGACTCGGCAGGAGACCTCGCAGATGCGCTGAGGTTGGCCGAACAGATCGCCAAGGCCGAGCGCGAGGCTGGCATCATCGTCATCAGCGATGGCGGCCCGGCCCTTCCGCCCTCGGAGCCTGCCCGGAGCTCGCCCGCGGTCCCGGCCATGAAACTCCGCTTCGTTCGAGTCGGTACCCGCACAGACAATGCGGGGATCGTCTCAATGAACTCGCGGCCACTTCAAGGGGGCATCCGACAGGAGTTGTTTGCCGCGGTCGCCAACTTCGGCATACGCGATCGCGAGATCGGCGTGGAACTGCGAATCGATGGAAGGCTGGTCGATGCGCGCACTACTAAACTGGCTGCGAACAGCCGAGGAACCCTGATCTACGATTCACTGCCGCCAGGAGGCGGACTGGCCGAACTTAAGCTCGACGTCGCCGATGATCTCGCCTCCGACAACGTCGCGTATGCGCAGGTGCCCGATTCTCGGAGGCTCCGCGTCGGAGTCATAAGCGAGAACCCGTTTCTGGCCCAGGCACTAGCGGTTAATCCGGATCTCGACGCGCGAAGGATCACCCCGGGCAATACTGCTCTTGCCGAACTTGACTGCATAGTGATCGACGGCGCGCCTGCAACCGGAATTCTTGAAAGCCATCGGCCGGTGCTGGCGATCAACCCTTCTGATTCGGATGAGCTGTGGCGGACAATAGGCGCCTTGGAAAAGCCTGAGGTCGCCTCAGTCAATCGCGCGCACCCGGTAAACGACTACCTCAGCTATGCCGATCTGCACATCGAGACTGCGGCGAAGCGCGAGACCGCCTCGTGGCTCAAACCCATCGTCAGCAGCGGCAGTGACGGCTTGATATGGGCGGGGGATGATGGTCATCGCCGCGCGGTGCTGATCGGGTTAGATCTAGCTCAAAGCGATCTACCGCTCAAAGTTGAGTTTCCCCTCCTGCTGGCCAATTCGATTTCGTGGCTTGCGAGAAGGGACTCGGAGGGATCCGAACGGGTCGTCCGAGCCGGGCAACCAATCACGCTTCGAGGCGCGCCGGCGAGGGTGGCTTTGACGACGCCGAATGGCCGAACAGAAGAGATCGCCGTCTCGGACGGCACAGCCATCTTCGCTGACACCATGCTGGTCGGCGCCTATGCAGTTAAGGACCAGCCTCCTTTTGCGGTCACCTTGCTCAATGAAGCGGAGACAGACACAACCCCGCGAGATTCGATCAAGACTCGCGAAGGAGAAGTAGGCGGTCGGGCCGAGAGTTTTCAGTCAGAGCGCGAGGCGTGGAGATGGATCGCCGTTGCGACGCTGATGATCCTGGCCGTCGAGTGGTGGATATACCACAGAAGGATCACTGTCTGAATTTGCTCCGCACGCCAGGCTGGACGTACTCGGCAGTCAAGAGATGAACGTCGAACTCACTAACCCGATCGCGCTGCTGCTGCTGGGACTGATCCCCGCGGCGCTCTACTTTACGCGCTATAGCCTGGCGAACCTGTCCGGACTGCGCGGCGCGGTGAGCGTCAGCGTGCGGGTGCTGATTCTGTTGCTGGTTGTGCTGGCGCTGGGTGGACTCCGGCTCAAGAGCTCTTCACGCGACCTGGCGTTGATCTTCGTTGTGGATCTCTCCGCAAGCACTTCCCCGGACGAGCAACGCGATGTGGTTGATTTCATCAATCGTGAAATCGATCGCGCCTCTCCTCGCGACTACCTCGCCGTCGTGGCCTTTGCTCACGACGCTCTGGTCGAAGTAGCGCCAACTCGCAAAGAGGTCCTGGGCGACTGGCGCCTGACCGGCATCAGCTCCAATCCAGCGCGCGAGTACACCGATATTGCGGGGGCGCTTCGACTCGCCGCCGCGCTTGTTCCCGAAGCGGCGGGGGGACGACTGGTGCTCCTCTCCGACGGAAATGAGAACCTTGAAAGCGCAGTGGAGGAGGCGCGGCTCCTCAAAGCTGAAGGAGTGGAAGTCTACTCGCGCTACATGCGCACCGTGAGCGAGCGCACAGCCCAGCAAGGCGAAGTCGCGGTCCACGAGCTTACGGCGCCTCAGATGCCCGCCGAGGGCGAAGCCTTTGATCTTAAGGCAACGATCGACAGCACGCAGGATACGGATGCGGTGTTGCGGGTCTTTCGCAACGATTCTGTCGTAGCCGAGCGCCCGGTCCGCCTAAGCGCCGAGGGTGAAAATGTCTTCGTCCTGCCTCAGCGACTCGACCAGAAAGGCTTCTACACCTATCGTGCTGAAATTGAAGCGACGGAGGCAGACGGCTTCGTGCAGAACAACTCACGTGAGGCATTCGCGCTGGTCGAGGGCCGGCCCAGGACGCTGTACCTGTACGGCGACCGCCAGCCGTCGCAAGGCTTGATGCGGGTTCTCACAGAAGGAAACTTCGGGCCGGAGGTGCGAGCGCCGGGCGGGCTTCCAACGAAGCTCGCGGGATTCCAGAATTACGATCTGGTCATCTTTGACAACGTTCCAGCCACCGCGCTCACCGAGGACCAGATGAAGATGGTCCAGTCTTACGTCAAGGACCTGGGCGGCGGCTTCATGATGATCGGCGGCGACCAGAGCTTCGGGCCCGGGGGCTACTTCAAGACGCCTATTGAACAGACACTCCCCGTCTCTCTCGACGTACGGCAGAAGAAACACTTCCCCTCGCTTGCCCTCGCCCTGGTCATCGACAAGTCCGGCTCGATGTTGGGGACCAAGATACAACTGGCTGTGGAAGCCGCTTCCGCGGCGGTCGACTTCCTCTCCGAGCGCGACTCCGTAGAGGTGATCGCATTCGATGATTCGGCGCACGCGGTCGTAAAACTGACAAAGGTGGAGGACAAGAAGGCCATCACCCGCGAGATCACCACCATTCAAGCGATAGGGGGAACGAACATCTACGCGGGCCTCGAGATGGCCCATGCATCCCTGGCCGCCAGCGATGCTCAGATCAAGCACATAATTCTTCTCTCGGACGGCCAGAGCGAGGGCAATTACCCGACGATCGTTCGCCGAATAAACGAAGCGGGCATAACCTTGTCGAGCGTGGCGATCGGAGAGGATGCCGAGCTGCTCTTGATGAAAATGCTCGCGCAGAAGGGCGGCGGGCGTTTCTATGCCACCGATGCGGCTGAGAACCTGCCGCGCATCTTCACCCGCGAGGCGTCCCTGGCTTCTCGCTCGACTCTTATCGAAGAGCCGTTCACGCCTCGCCTCGTCCGCTCAACCCAGGCGACGGCGGGAATAGAATGGAGCGCCGCACCTCAGCTTGGCGGCTATGTCGGGACCGCCGAGCGCGACTCGCTGCAGTCGCCTGCAATCACTTCGCTGATCTCTGATAAGGACGATCCGGTTTACGCGGTCTGGCAGTATGGACTCGGACGCGCGGCCGCGTTTACTTCGGATGCGAAGTCGCGATGGGCGGCCGGTTGGATGAGTTGGCCGGGCTTCGGGCAGTTCTGGACCCAGGCGATGCGCGA
>JBGPFL010000571.1:0-4285 GCA_041483295.1 Blastocatellia bacterium
TCGCCGCTGCGTAATTGCCCTGAGCCTCAAATACATTGGCGACAGTCTCTAATGTGTTGGCGGTAGCTTCCCTGTTTCCGGCTTCCTCCTTGAGCTTGAGGCTCTTCTGCGCCGAATCCAAAGCTTGCTCGTAATTGCCTTGAGCTCTGTAAACGAGCGCGATGTTATTAAGCGCAGCGGCCATCACTCTCTTGTTTGAAGCCCGTTCTGCGAGCAACAGTTGCAGGCGATAGGCGGTCAAGGCCTGGTCGAGATCCTGTCGAAACCTGAACCGCTCACCTGCCCTGAACAACGCGTTGGCCAGAGCTGGTATCAGCAATTCTTTGGCTTCTGCCAGCAATGCCTCGCGTTCGGCGTCGCCATTTGCCGCAATGAGTCGCGCAGCGAGCTCCTCCTCGGCCGCCCCACTGTGCCAGATTTTCCACTCTCCGGCTTCCCGGACGAAGCTCATCTCCTGGTTCATCTTACCCAATCCCTGTGAAGGTGTTTTCGTTCTTGCGTCAGTAGCAGCGACTTCGATCGTGACGAGAGCCGTGGCGCGGTCTCCTTCGAAAGCGAGCCGACGAAGAGTGAGATTCTTTGTCTCGATTTGATCGTTGAGTGAGAAGAACTCTTTCAGTCTGGCTTTCGCCTGCACGAGATCGGGAGACTTGTCGCTCCATAGCTGCACGATGGCATCGAGGTCCTCCTTCGCATAGGCCGCGAAGTAGTGTTCGACGAGTGAGCGGATGGCAGCTTCATCGCCGGATTGACAATGGCTCTTTGCAACGGCGGAGAACGAAAGACCCAGTGTCAACAGAGTCGCCAGGCATTGTCGGAGCAGGGGTGAGATCATAACGACCCTTCAACGAGAAATTCCTGTTAAGAAGCGCGAGCTTGCTGCTCTATCCGCAGCAATTCGGGCAGCACAGGGTAAGACACTACTCACTCCGGGAAACCAACGCGGCGGAGCAGGTTGGTAAATCGCGGATCTGATCGCAGCGGATCGAAATACGGGTCCACTTTCAGCAGAGCCACCATGTTATCCCGTTCCTCGTAAGCCTTCTCGAGCAACGCAAAAGCCTGGTCTTTGTCACCAAGCAAGCCATAAAGATCGGCCATTGTGCCTGGTGAGGTATACCTGCGCTTTGCTTGCTTCTTCAAGTCCTCGAGGATCTTTCGCGCCTCCGTTCTGTTGCCAGACAGCGCATAGGCGTGCGCGAGTGCCGCTGCTTCATCAGGACTATCTCCTGAGAGCGGTATCGACTTTTGCAAAGCCAGAATGGCTGGATCGTAAGATCCTTTGTACATATAAGCGAGGCCAAGCAACCAATGAGCAAAGCCGAGGTTCGGATCCATCTCGAGCGCTTTCCGGCATTGCTCTATTGCCTCGTCATACCGCCGCGCGAGTAACAGCATCTGTGCCAGTCCCGTGAGTTTTACCAGCGAGACCGGATCAAGCTCCTGAGCCTTTCTAATCTCCGCGATCGCGTTATCAAACTGCCCCATAAGAGTCAAGTAAAGTGAATAATAGTAATGCGCATCCGAATCGCTCGGGTTGATTTCCAGGGCTCGCTTGAATTCTCTCTCGGCGCCTGACCAATCCCAGTCATAAGTCAGATTCACCATCGCCAGCTCCGTGTGAGCCTGAGCCAGTAGGGGATCCAGATTAAGGGCCGTCAGCACTGCCAATCTGGCTTTTGGATAGACTTCCCTGGGCGGGCGGACATTGAAGCCGCCCAGTGCGTTGTAGGAACCCGCCATGCCCGCATGTGCCAAAGCAAAGTTCGGATCTTTCTCAATCGCCTGCTGAAAGTACTCGAGGCTTTTCAGGAAACCATCGTCTGTCAGTCTGTTCACGTGGTAACGGCCCATCAGATAGAGTTGGTAAGCTTCAGCGTTGTCGGTATGACTTTTGGCGAGCCGCTCCTTCTCTTCGCCGGTCAGTTTCAGCGCCAGCGATCCGGCCACACGCTCAGAGATCGAGTCCTGTACTCGAAAGATGTCTTTCATATTCTCATCGAACTGATTGGTCCACATCGGCGCGCCATCTGCTACTCGCACCAGCCGCACCGTCACTCTTATCTTCTCGCCCGACTTCTGTATCTGCCCATCAATTACGGCATCCACTCTCTGCTCTCGACCAGCCGCAACCGCATCCTGCTCTAACCCCGCATACTTTCGCGTTGCGCTTATTGGCCGCACGTTGATCTCTCGTATGTTGCTCAGGCGCGCAATCAACGTGTCTGCCATTCCCATTTCAATTGACTCATCTCGACTCTCCGCCACCAACGGCTTGAACGGCAGCACTGCGATTGATTTGATCTGCGCGAAAGGTTGTGGCTGCGCCGGCCGTGAGTTATAGATCCCCCGCCCAACTCCGATAACCATCACCAAGCCAACCAGCGCCGCCGCGAAGACGAAGCCCCTGCGCCCCAGCGCCCGAGCGACCTTGCCCTTCGGCTTCTTTTCCGGAAGGAGTCGGGTATCTGCCCCGTCAGCGTAAGTCTGGGACGAGGCCGGCAGGTTTGTCTCATCTGTCCTCTCTTCTACAACCAGGCGCGAGCGAGTCAGCTCGTACTCGGCCAGCGCCGCGGAGGCCGGCGCGTTGCGTTGAGTCTCCGTCACCTCAGCGACGAAGCCATAACCTCGACCCGGCACTGTGATGATGAACCGGTTCTCCTCTGACCTCTGGCCAAGAGCTTTCCTTAGCACCGAGATGTTGTGAGCCAGGTTTACCTCTTCGACCACGGTGTCGGGCCAGACCGCCTGCATCAGCTCATCCTTGTCCATCACCCGGCCGCTGTTTCGGACCAGCACCAGCAGCGTCTCGAAGACCTTCGGCTTCAGTGCGATCGCCCTACCCTCTCTCAACAGCACTCGCCGGACAGGGTCCAGCTCAAACGCGTCAAACCGATAACTCGCTTCGTTTTGTGGGTTTACAGGCTGCATTCAAGTCCGCCAAAGAACGTTAAAGAAAATTCAAGCAACCGTAAAAGACTTCACCGTGCCATCCGCGCTAAGGTCTGCCGCGTTGTCAACGCGAGCCCTCGAGGGCGGGTGATCTGGACGCGTTGATCTTATCGCAAGCCCCTCGTTGAAAGAAGAGATAAACGACTGAGCAAGGGCCATCCAGTTACCGGCCCCCGACGGTTGATGAATTTCACTGGAAGAGAAGGGACCAGTTGATGAAGCGAAGAAGAGAAATGACTTTCGAGACAGAGAAGATCGTTATTCAGGGTGAGGTGCGCGAAATCAACCGGTGCGACGCGTGCGCGGCATCGACTCCAAAGGTCACCGCCAAGCGTGGTCGTGGAATCCGCGGGCGATGGCGGAAGCGCCGCCCTTCCTCGAGCTTCCGCCAGGGACACTCATCCCTATGGATGCCGTGCCGACCTCAGTCGCCCTCGGACCTGACGGGCATTACTACGTCGGCCAGCTCACGGGTTTCCCGTTCCCAGTCGGGGGGGCGAACATTTATCGAGTGCCGGCGAAAGGCGGGGCGCCCGAGCTTTATGCCGAAGGATTCACCGCGATCATAGACGTGGCCTTCGGTGTGGACGGTTCCCTTTATGTTCTGGAGATCGCCAAGAACGGTTTGCTCGCTGCCTTTATCTTCAATGACTGGACCGGCGCTCTGATCCGCGTCGCCCCTGACGGCACGCGAACGGAGATAGCCGAGGGCTCGCTCTATGCGCCGGGGGGAGTGGCGGTCGGCAAGGACCGCGCTCTCTACGTGACTAATAACAGCATCTTCAGCGGCGTCGGGGAGGTGCTCCGAATTGAGCCTTGAGATGACTCTTCCTACTGGCAACGCGCGGCAGCGACAGGCGAGAAGCGCGGTCGCGCTTGGCACGGCGGGTCAGGGCTGTAGCCGCGTTCGTCTGTCGCTTCTTCTACAACCAGATAGGAGCGAATCAGCTCGTGTCCGACAGTACCGCTGCTGGTTGATGATTTCACCGGACGAGAAAGGGACCAGTTTATGAAGCGAAGAAGAGAAATAACTTTCGAGACGGAAAGGATCGTCATTCGCGGTGAGCTGCCCGAAATCAACTGGTGCGACGCGTGCGCGGCATCGACGCCAAAAGTCACGGTCGAGCAGGCCGCGATGCTCATAGGAGAAGAAACAGAGTGTCTATATCGCTGGGCTGAGTGTGGTCAGGTTCACTCGACCAGAAAAGGCAGTGTGCTGATGATCTGTCTGAAGTCGCTTTCGGCAGTGCGCGGAAGTGAATGGCAAACACACTCAAAGCCGGTCCTCGTTGACCGCGAAATCAGGAGATGCGAGATGGAAAAGCTATCACGA
>JBGPFL010000572.1:0-4265 GCA_041483295.1 Blastocatellia bacterium
GAGAATGTAGCCTCCAGTAACTCGCTGAACCTCATCTTTAAGACTCGCCGGGTAAGTGAACTGCTTATCTGTCGAAGGGGTGAGAAAACAGGTTACCATTTCACCATTAACCGGCTTGGGCGGATAGGTTTGCGGCACGCCGATCAAGATTACCTTCTTGCCTCTCTCCGAAAGAATGTCCCAGACGGTCGGCTCCTTGACGAAGGTTGAATTGGCGGTCGACATCTTGTCATATGAATAATCAACGCGATTGCGAAGTCCGTAGAAGCCGAGCCGGCCGGGGTCCTTAGAGGTCATCATCGACATCCAGGCCGGCACTGTTATTGGAGGATCGGTGGAGCGAAGCTTGCCCCACACGCCTCCTTCGACGAGGGACTTGATATTGGGAAGATCGTCCAACCACCTGTCAAACACGAGCTGAGGTGTGGCACAGTCCAGCCCGATGATCATTACTCGTTTCTTCATCTATTAGTCAGTCCTTTCGATTTGTCCCGTGATCCATGTTATCTCTATCTCCCTACTGACGCTCCAGAATGATGACATCCCCAATCCGATTACTCAGATTGTAGTTGCCGCTTATGTACTCTCGCATCGCAGTGAATTTCTCCGCAGCCAGGTCCTTCTCGCTGGTTATGATCAAGCGCACGTCCTTCTCCGCAATGGCGGCAAGAGTCCTCCTCTTCTCCTCGTCACTCACACCTACGCCGCCCCAGAATTGCGCTCCCGACGGGTTGTTTCGGTCCGCCAGAAACAGGAACGACGAACCTGCGTATGAGTGTGCAAAGAAATAGCCGTCCGGCGGCACCCTCTGTTGAATGTAGTCAACAACGTCGTCGATCTCTCTGGCTATCGATTCGGGAAAATACACGCCGCGCCCCCGTACAGCACGCAGTTCCGTATCACTCTTGAATCTGAACCCCTCGAAATAGGTGCTCGAGAACAGCCGTCCTCCCATCAGAACAAATGCGAGAGGCACGATCCCGAGTACGACGTTCAATCGAAGCGCGCCTCCCGCCAGTGCCTGAATCTTCGGCTTGAAGCTATAGAGGAGATAAAACAGCAGCAGAACGACAAACGGCATCGCGCTGACAGCCTGTTCGCGAGCGAACCTCGGGAACGACTCCATGAAGGCTGCGGCGGCTCCAACCAGCACGGCCATCAGCGCCACTCGGCCCGTTCTGACGATCTGGCTCCCGAAAGAGCAGACCAACACTGCCACTCCGACCACGACGACCGGAGCATAGAAAATTATCGAGTCGATAAAACTCTGATTGGCCAGGAGAAAGAACCCCGTGATCGACAGCACTGCCGCGGCCATAATGATCGCTGCTCGGACCCGATTGGACCTGACCCTTCCGAGTGCGAATAATCCAAACATCGCCAACCACCCAACGAAGGTCACTGCCATAACAGGTGAAGGAAGTGCGTTCAGCCTGCCGAGCAGGAACTCGCCCGGCCCGAAGAGCAACGTGTGAACCATCGGGCCGAGCGCTCCCTGCGATTTCATGTAGATGAGCACGGGAAGCAGCGACAGGATAAAAACGCAGAGCAGTATCAGCGGCCCGCGGTAGCCCCTGATGATCTGTCGAATCTTGACGTCTGGTGGCAGATCCGCGGCAAGGACGACGACCAGTGATCCGATGAGCGCATATACTCCGATGTTGTGCTTGAACAGCGCAAGGACACCAATCGCCAATCCGGCTGCGACGAGGTACCCACGCCCTCGCCTGGTCACATAGTTCAAGATCGAGAACAACGCGACCGCAAGGAAAAGGGCGCCATAGTGCATCGGCACCGCCTTGAACGGGCCGTTTGGCCTGAGCCAGAACAGCGAGAACGCGGCCGCCGCCAGCGCCCAGGCTCGGGGCATGACGAGCCGTCCGCAAAGAAAAAACATCACAGTCGTGAGAACCTTGAAAACCAGGACACCGAGCAACGCGTTGTACAGCGAGATGCCCAGCAACTTGAAGATCCCAGCGTTGAGGTAGACCGTAGCGGGAGGATAGAGCGTATGAAAGTCGCGATATGGCACTTCTCCTTCGAGAACTCGCTCGGCGCCGTACAGGTTATACCCGATTGCATAGCTCAGCACGCTCTCCCGGTTGAACAGCAGACCGAACAACCCTGCGGCAACGACGAGTAGAGCCAGGGCGAGCGCGGCGTCGGCGATGCGGAATGGGTAGGCTGCCGCAGCGTCTTCGATGCGTGTTGCGTTTGAAACTGCCTCCATTTGGCCACTCTCTGTCAATCCACGCAAGTCTCGGCGAGCCTACCCACTGCGCCTCCGCGGTGATTCCCCTCTGTTACGTTATCCTCTGATCTCCGGGGTCTCGGCCTGCGTCCTCAGCAAACCCGCCCGTGAGATGTATAGGAGGCCGCCCACGATAGCGTTCAGCAGAATGGGCGCGAACACGAGAAAAGAGAACATGAGGGCCTGATCCCGACCTATGCCGGCTTCGGCAAATAGAGCTATGATGGCCCACTCACGCACGCCAAGCCCGCCGACTGAGATAGGCAACATCCTTATAAGATCAACCAGCGATGCGAATGTGATCACGATCGGCAGGCTGAGAGGCAGTCCCATCGCCTGCGCAACCACGAACCAGCCCAGTCCCCACACAACCCTTATCATCACCGACAGCAGCACAGTCTGACAGAGCATCGCCCTGTATTGCCTCAACTCGGACACGGCTTCGAGCGCCTTCGAGGCCGTCTCGCCCAGTCGCTCGAGCCTGGTCCGCTCTCCGATCGATCTCGCAATGCGAGCCAGGCGGGACGAGAGATAGTTGCTCATGAGCATCGTCGAGGCCAGAAACGCAATCGCCAACACGGCTTCGCCAACGTAGAAAACACGACTCTCCGGCAGATGGGATCGGGCAGCCACCGTCGCGCAAAACCCGATCAGCAGCAGCGTGAAGAGGCCGACCATGCGCTCGTACACCAGCGTCGAAAGCACGAATGCTTTGTCGCGCACCTCCCGGTCGACATATACGAACCTGGCCACGTCGCCGCTGATCCCCCCGCCGGGCACGAAGTTCATGAAGAAGATGCCGATCAGATAGTAGACAAAAAGGCGCAGAATCTTGATTCGATGGCCTCGAACGCGGAGCACGAGGCCCCATCGATATGCCATGAGCCAGTTGACAGTCACGGTCGCAATCACGGCGAGAGGAAGGTAAGTCAGTTTCGTCTCATTGATCGCCTTGAGCAACGCGCGCGCGTCGGCCTTGTAGATGAGCAGCGCCAGCGCGCCGATTCCAACCAGGACCTGAATCAGTCCGCGGAGGTTCAAGCCGCGACGCCTGGGGGGGCGATCCGTTGCGCTGAAAGCCAAATCTTCGCGCCGAGTTTCCATGATTGCTGATCGATCGGAGCGCTACCGTTTGCTCATCGGCTTTAAATGAATGTTGACCCAGATTCGCCCAAGCTCGGCCAGCGTCGAAAAGATATGACTCGCCCTGACAGTCGAGCGGCCCGCCGGTCTTGGGTAGTGGCGCACGCCGATCTCGACCATCCGGAAGCCGTGATAGCGCGCCTTCGCCAGCACTTCGGCGTCGACGAAGAACTTCCTGGACTCGATCTGCACTTTGTCGAACACCTCGCGGCGGAAGAGCTTGAATGAGCAATCGATGTCGCGGACTTTGATCCGGAAGATGACTCTGACAATCAGGTTGAACCCCCAGGATAACACGAGCCGCGTGAGAGGGTCGAAGCGGTAGATGCGGAAGCCGTTGACCAGATCGGCGTTCTCGATCAGGGGAAGCAGATTGGTCAACTCCTTGACGTCGAACTGGTTGTCAGAGTCTGTGTAGAACAGAAGCTGGTACCGCCCATTCGTAAATCCGGTCTTGAGCGCTTCGGCATATCCTCGATTAGGATTGTGGTGGAAGACGCGGATGTGATCTGGGTCTTCACCGGCAATTCGGTCCGCAATCTCGCCGGTGCGATCGACGGAGCCGTCATTGACGATAATCACCTCCCAGTCGCGAAGACCGAGCGACTTCAATACATCGACCGCGCGCCTGGTGGCAATTTCGATGTTCTCTTCTTCGTTGAAGGCCGGCAGCACAGCCGAGATGGAGTCAAAAGTCATAATGGAGTCAGAGGTCGGAGATCAAGATCAGAGATCAGAGATCAGACATCAGAGGTCAGAGATCAGAAGTCAGAGATCAGAGGTCAGACATCGGAGGTCAGAAGTCGGTGGTCTGAGGTCGGGACCTCTGACTTCTGACCTCTGATCTCTGACTTCTCGCATCCGTCACCCC
>JBGPFL010000573.1:0-4262 GCA_041483295.1 Blastocatellia bacterium
ATCCTGATGACCGGCTCTCCCGAGCGAGCCACGGCAGTCTGGCAGGCGATGGTCGATGCAGCACGGGCAGGGCGAATCACCCAGACCCACATCAGCCGGGCGTTCGATCACATAGCAAGAGTCAAATCCATGATCTCTCCTCCCCAAGCACTCAGCGACGTGGCAGTGACGCGCTTGCGTGAGCGCATCGCCGAATTAAACCTCGTCTTGCAACATTCGAAATGACCACCAGATCCGCCGGCAGACCCGGCGTTGTCGAGAGGGGTTACAAGGGCGTTCCCCTGAGGCCGTCCCCGTTCGGGAATGATGTTGCTTCTCTTTCGGCGGCCACATTGAGCCGGCGCTACCCGCCTTCCTCCCTGTTGAGGTCGTCTCTCACTCTCTTGCTTGCTGCGATACTTCTCGCCTCCAGCGCCGCCTGCCGGCGCGGGAGAACGCCGGGCACGCTGGTCATCGCCATCGAGGCGCCTCCTCCCGGATTCGATCCACGGTTCTCTTCGACTGATGGGATCTCGGCGCGTGTGATGCAGTTGATCTACGACACGCTGCTGGTTAAGAGTGAGGACTTCGAGTTCGCGCCTTCACTGGCCGAACGCTTCGAGGAATCCGAAGACCACACGATCTTCATTTTCCATCTGCGCTCCGGTGTGAGATTTCACAACGGCAAGCCGCTGACATCCGCGGATGTGAAGTACACGTTTGACTCTCTGGTGGCGCTGAAGTCGCCCATAAGAGGGTTGCTCGACAAGATCAGCTCGATTGAAGCGCCCGATCCCGCGACGGTGGTCTTTAAGGCGCGCGAGCCTTACTACACTTTCATTGGCAACCTGCCTGTGATCGGCATCATTCCGCAAGATGCCGGGCTCGAGATGGGGGCTTCGCCAGTCGGCAGCGGCCCATACAGGTTTGTTTCGTACTCCGAAGGCGAGGGCGTCCGCCTCGAAGCGAACAGCGACTACTGGAAGGGCGCGCCCGTCATTCCCCGCATTCACATCAGAGTGGTGGGCGACAACAGCACCCGGCAGGCGGAACTGATGAGCGGCGCGGTCGATCTCGCCTACAATGCGCAATTCGATCCGGAGACGATTCGCGCTCTTCAAAACCGCCGCAGCATTCAGGTGGTCATAGGCGAGGGGACCAATATCGATTATCTGGGCTTGAACCTCTCGCCGGCGTCGAAGCTCTCGAACCAGAAGGTCCGTCAGGCGATTGCCTGCGCCATAGAACCCGAAGTGATCATCCATCGCCTGCTCAGAGATGAGGCGAGGCGGGCCAACGCCATCATGCCGCCGGAGCACTGGGCTTACGACAAGAACGTTACGGTGTACAAACACGATCCGGAGCGCTCGAAGGTGCTGCTCGACGAAGCCGGTTACGCGGATATCGATGGGGAAGGTCCTGAGCCGCGGCTCACCCTGAAGCTCATGACCTCGACCGCGCAGTTGTCGCGCAACATCGGCTCGATTCTGCAAGAGCAGCTGCGAGGGGTCGGCATAAGGCTCGAGCTTGAGTCGCTCGAACGGGCGACTCTATTCGACCGCATAAGCAAATCTCAGTTCGACCTGTACTATCTGCGAAGCATAGGAGCCAATCAGAGCACCGATATTTTTCAGTTCGTCTATCACAGCCGCTATCAGGATCCTGAATTCAATGACGCTATCGCCAGGCTGCGCGCGGCGAGCGACGGGTCCCAGATGCGCCCTCTGCTCGATAAGATTGCCTCGATCCTTGAACGGAAAGAATACTGTCCTGACTCCGAAGTCGAAAGTCTGGCGAGGATGGCGCAGCGCGCTTCCACTGCCGAAACTCAGAGGCAGTATTATCTGCAAATCGCCGGTATCCTCACAGAACGGGGCGGGCAGAACAGAATGCGCTACTGCAACCCTCGAGTCGACGAATGGATTAGCGCAGCCGATAGAGTGAACGATCGCGCGGCCAAACTCGAGTTCTATTCGAAGATTCAGGAGACAGTCTCCGAAGACCTCCCTCAGATCTATCTGTGGTATTCTGCAAACGTCCTGGTTGCGCGCTCCCGAGTCGGCAACATCCGGATTGAACCGACCGGCTCATGGTTCTTCATCACCAAGCTGACGCTGGAGGACAGATGAAGTGACTCGCAGAACCGGAGATCCCGAGACCTCGGAGGATGAAAAGGGCGCCGCGTCGCCCCGCCTTCGCGCCGCCGCGCTATCACGGAGCACGATCATCATCGGCCTGGTAAGCCTGATGGCCGACATCAGTTCCGAGATGATCTACCCGCTGCTCCCGATCTTCCTCACCCAGACTCTAGCCGCGCCGGCGACCATCGTCGGGCTGATCGAAGGCATAGCAGTTGGAACCGCGAGCATAGTGAGCGGCATATCGGGCCGGATTTCGGATCTCATGGGCCGGCGTAAACCGGTCGCCTTCTTCGGCTATTTGCTGACTGCGTTATCGAGGCCGCTGATCGCCTTCGCCGCCGGGTGGCCGGTGGTGCTTGGAGCGCGGTTCGCCGACAGGTTCGGCAAAGGCATACGGACAGCGCCACGCGACGCTCTTCTTTCCGAGTCTTCGACGGTAGGAAATCGCGGTTATGCCTTTGGATTCGAGCGCGCAATGGATTCGGCCGGCGCGGTGATAGGGCCGCTGTTTGGTCTGTTCCTGTACGCGTGGGTGGGGCTGAATGTACGTAATGTATTCTTGCTCTCCTGCATTCCGGCTGCAATAGCGTCTTTGTTGATACTCACGGTGCGGGAACGGCGCGGCGCCATAGTGCCGGGAGCAAAGAGTCTGAAGCTTTCGCTCGCGGGGACGACTCGAGAGTACCGTCGGTTGCTGATCGTCGTCGGAGTCTTTGGTCTGGCTAACTCGGCTAACGCGTTCTTGATCCTGCGGGCACAAGGCCTGGGCCTGAGCACGCAGTCGACTATCATCGCCTATGCGCTCTACAACGCGGTCGCCGCGCTGAGCTCGATTCCGGCCGGCAAAGCGAGCGACCGGTTGGGGCGGCGGGACTTGCTGATCATTGGATACTCAATCTACGCGGTCGTCTACTTTGGCTTCGCAGCGACAAACGATGCGTGGCTGGTGTGGCCGCTATTTGCGTTCTACGGTCTGTTTCCAGCGTTGACCGATGGAGTAGCAAAAGCGCTGGCGACGGACACGGCGGGAAGCGCTGGACGGGCGACTGCGATTGGAGTTTACTCGGCGGTGATCGGCGGCACTCAGATTCTAGCCAGCTACATCGGTGGATTGTTGTGGGACCAGATCGACCCAAGAGCGACATTTTACTTCGGCACAGCGTTGGCGGCGGTGTCGGTGATATTGCTGTTCGTACTCTTGCCCTCGCGAGTCAACAAGGAGTCCCAATGAAGGCAGCAGGGCAGCGAACGAAGCACTGCGATTCGAGTGCCAAACAGTGAAAGCTTAGATAAGACCAGCAGCGCCAACGCAGCCGGGATCCGGGATCCTTAATACTGGGAGGATTTCGTGCTTCAGGGCGAATGGATGTGAACAAGAGCGTCGAGGCTCATCGGCGCGCGGCACAACAAAGCTGCCTGAGACTAACAAACCCCGTTGAGGATTCGAGCCTATCGAATCCGGGTCGGGCTCGAAGGCTGTGTTGACGATTGCCTCAAGGTTGCGGGGGAACTGGAATTCCGCATGCCGGACCCGATCACCCGCGAATCGGTCTCTTGTCGTGAGAGCAAAATTTGCTTGCTTGCGCAGACCAGTTTCCCTATACAATAGCGTGGCGTGCTAGCGGTTCTTGTCAGTTTCGGGGCGAATGAAGCTTAGTAAGTGGAGGTGTGTTATGGCCCCACAGATAGGCCCGTGTTCGGCTCTCAGGTCTTTGGCGAGCGCAATCCTCAGAGTTCCAAGCCGCAAACTCCGACCTCACATCTCATATCGATGGAAGTCGTTCAGAAAAGTTGTTCATCCAGGCGTCCCCTTGCTGATAAGCGTCTTAAGTTTGACAGCGCCGATTGCTCCGTCAGACACACAATCTGCCGCGTGGCCGATACAATCCGCCAGAGGTGCACAGAACGAGAAAGACGTTCGCCCGCTTGAGCCGGGCAAGCAGGCCCCGCGCGACATAGCCGGAGGACAGGCACACTCGTATCAACTTAGACTCGAGGCGAACCAATTTGTGCGGCTGGCCATAACCAGGAAGGGTGTCGCAGTGTCGTTCTCGTTATATGGGCCTGACGCCGCGAAAATCGCTCTGGCCGCGCTGCCGGGAGAGACATGGAATTCGGAAAGAGTGTCTTTTGTGGCCTCGA
>JBGPFL010000574.1:0-4262 GCA_041483295.1 Blastocatellia bacterium
CTGCGCGACCAGGATTCAGCAGGCGTAGACTCCAGAGTCTCGATCGTGTTTGCGCGCAGCCGCTTGAATTCAGTAAGCGCGGCCATCGCATCCTGATTGATGTAGTCGCGCTCGAGGGCAAGTCTGTCCTGATCGACGTTGGGCAAAGCGGGATTGTCTTCAGCGAGAATCCTTCGATAACGCGCCAGGTAGGCATCGCTCTCCATGTCGCGAAGATGGCACATGATCTCTTTGATCGACCACTTGTTTGGAACCGGCCTCCACCTGAAAGTCTCCTCATCGAGTTCCGTCAACAGGTCACCCAGCTCGTTCGGCAGCGACCTCAGGTTCCACAGCATTCTCTCTTTCTCTCGTTGATCCATAGTCACCTTGCGTTTCTCGTTTCTTGTTGCTCGTTGCTCGTTCTTTGTTCCGAAACACTATCGCGATCCCAACGAGAAACGAGCAACGAGAAACGAGCAACGAGAAACCTCTACGGCTTTCGCTTCGCATCGGGATTGATTGCGTCGAAGTAGTCGCGAACTACCGAGCGCATTTTCAGCGGCACCTGACTCCTCTCGACCGACCGCTCGGCCTCGCGGCGATACTGGGGGTAGGCCGATCCATAAGTCGATCGCGAGGCGCCCGCTCCCGGCCTGGCTTGCAGATAGAGATACTCGCCGCCGGCCCCGCGTTGAGGTTTGCCGCTCAGCTTCTCTTCTCTTCCCTGCGCGGTCAGCCTCTCGCCGCCAAAGGCTCGTTCGTACTTGCCGCCGGGACTCAGACGTCTGTTTCGGGCCATATCGCGACCGTTGCCGCTAGACTTGAGTTCAGTTAAAGCTTCAGCTTTGCGTCGCCCTTGATCTCCGCTCCCCTGCCGGTGAAACTGGTCTCGCTGTTCGGCAAATTCCTGGGCGAGGCCGGCCACCATCTGCTTCACCTCCTGGTTCTCCATCATCAGCCGCGCCGCCGCTTCCAACTCGCGCTTGAGTTGCTCCTGACTGGCAAGCTCGCGAGCCACCTGCTCGATCTGTTCGGGCGTCACCTGCTTCGCGAGCTCTTCGACTGCCCGTTGAAACTCCTTCGATTGAGCGATCTGGGCCAGATCGCGGGCCAGAAGCTGAGCGGCCTGTTGAAGCTGCTTTATGTCTTCCGGCTTGAGTTCGCCGGCGCGCAGCTGCGCGGCTTTTTTCAACAGTTGTTGCGACAGGCCAGGCAAGGCTTTTGCAGCCTGCTCGGCCACCGCACCGGTGATCCCGCCGGTACCCTCAGGCTGCTTCTCCACGGCCGGCTTATCGCCGATCTTCTCGCGTTGCGCGGCTTGGGGGTCATCGAGGCGAGTGGGTTTTGAATTGGCCTCCGGATCTGTACCTTGATCTTCTGATTTAGCCTGCTCACCAGCCTGAGCCTGCTTGCTGGGAGGCGCGGGGGGAGCAGATCTCTTCAATTCGTCTTTCGAGCCGTCCCCTTCGTTTACGTCCTGCACAGGGCGAACATCCTTTGACGCAGCCTGTTGATCCTCAGACGTCTTCTCGGATCGCTCGGTCTCCTTAGTCACCTGCTCGTTTCGGGCGTTCTTGCTTACGGCATCGGCAGAGCGGTCCTTCTTTGGATCGGACTCCTTCGCGCCATCGTCAGCGGCGTTCGATCGCCCCTCTTGAGAGTGACGAGCCTGCTGCTCAGAAGTCTGGAGTTCAGCCGCCGTGCTCGAAGCCTCGGGAGTCTTCTGCCGCGGTTTCTCGACCGCCGCAGTCCCAAGCCGCCGTTCGGCTAGCGTAACAACTTCGTCCGCACGCGTGCTCACCAGTTCATCGTGCCGCCGGCGAATTCGATCTTCGAGCGCGCTCAACTTTCTTAGAGCCTCAGCCCGGGTGTCGGTCGAACGCCGCAGCGCGCGCCCAAGCTCAGCCTGCTCTCGAGCGAGCTTCGCCGTTTCGCTCCCCGAAGGCGCGATCTGCTCCACCTCGTTCGAGACCTGTTCGAGTTGCTCACCCGCGCCCTGGATCTCTGCGCGCTCCGAGGCCAACTCGCGCGCCCCGCTGAGAGTCCTCTGAGGAACCAACACCGCCACTCCAATTCCACATACAGCCACAATTGCAAGAGCATGCCGGCGCGAAAAATTATAGGGGACCACCGTCGCTGCTTGAGCCGGGCGGATTCGGGCAGCGGCATCTTCGACAAGTGCGATCTCGACACCCTTGACCGGCCCGCCTCGCTCGATGATCGCCCTCGCGGTGGCGATGCGGTCTTCAAGTCCCAGGATCTCGTCGATTGCGAAAGCCGCCTCGCCTTCCGTGGCGCGCGCCACGAGCCACCGCGTCAGCCGAGCCCCGGTTACCACTGTGAAGATTGCGCTAACAGCGATCCACCAGTGGAACTCGACCGGTTTCAACCTTATATAGAGGACGAAGGCGGCGGAGGGCAGGGCGGTGAGCAGCAGCGACCATGCCATCGCATCTTGAAGCGCGACCCACCGGAGGCGCCACATCACCTGGCCCTCGAACTGTTTGATCCGTTGGACGGCTTCGATCATATCCACTTTCTTACTCGTTCCAACCTCTTAAGGCTCAGGAAGAGGGCCAACGCTGTTGTCGCCAGATAGAATACCACCAGCGACACCCACACAGGAACATCCTGCAGCCACAGTTGCCCAGGAAATCTGAATCCGGGAATCAATGAAGCGATCGCGGCAAACGGATTCGTCCTCAACAGCAGATAGACCACGTTCAAGAACCCCGGCGAAGGCCCGCCGGTGAAGCTGCTGGCAAGCGCGGTGAAGAACAGAGCCAGCGCCGGCATAGCGGCAACCAGAAAGATCACCGACATAAGACTGACCAACTGAGACAGCACGCCGCGCCTGATCAACGTGGACCACAAGAAGCTGATCGAGCAGTAGGTGACGCCCGACACAAGCATTACCAGATAGGAAATGGCGATGTCCCCCAGTGCAACGCCTCCCAATGAATAGGTCAGCGCTATCAGTGGAAGCGATCCAAAGAGAGTGAGCAGAAGATAGGAGAGCGAGGCGCCGACCTTGCCTATGAGAATAGTCGACGGTCGCGCCAATGAGGCCACCAGCAAATCGAATGTCTGCTGCTCTCGTTCCGATGAGATGGCGCTCGCGGAAAAGGTGGGCGCCATCAAACAGATGAGTCCCATCTGGACGTGAATCAACACAGGAGTGAGGACCCTCCCGGCCGTGTTTAACAGCGAAGGCGGGACGTTCTTACTGAAGACCATGTAGATCAATCCGATGATGAGGCTCAGGGTCAGTACGTATCCTGTGAGCACAAAGAATGCCCGCGCGCCCCGCATTCGAGTACGCATCTCTTTGATGAGTATGGGATTGTAGAGGTTCATCGTTTCGAGTTTCGGGTTCCGGGTTCCGTGTTCCGAGTTTTGCGTTCCGCGTTATCGCTGATGAGTTCTCGGGGGGTTCCAGCCTCGAGATTTCACATTTACGACGAACGCGGAACCCGAAACCCGAAACCCGAAACCCGAGACTTTCCTTCAGGCTACGATGCCGCGGGTGATCTTCAAGAATATGTCCTCAAGGTCGGCTTCGCTTCGCACGAAGCCAAGCATCCGAACACCCCTCGCGACAAGGTACTCGAGCAGCTCATCGACATCGTCGGCGCGGCCGGTGAACTCCGCCCGTATCACACGCCCGTCGGAGGTAGTCCGCTTGATCTCCGGCCGTTCGGCCAATGCTTCCAGAGCCGGCGCCGGATCGCCCTTCACGGTGATCTCCAGGATGACGTTGCCCGCAAGCTTTGCGGTTATGTCGTCGATGCGTCCCGCCGCAAGCAACCGCCCCGCCTCGATGATCCCAATCGAAGTGCAGAAGTCCGCCAGTTCAGTCAAGATGTGCGAAGAGACCAGCACGGTCTTGCCCATACGGCACAGCTCGCGAATCAACTCGCGTATCTCTATTCGCGCGTGTGGGTCGAGCCCTGAGGCCGGTTCATCAAGCAACAAGACTTCGGGGTCGTGGAGCAGCGTCTTCGCGAGGCAGAGACGCTGCTTCATGCCTCTGGATAAGCTCATCACCTGGGCCGTGCGCTTGGCCGACAGGTCGGTCAACTCAAGTACGTCGCTGATGGCGCGCCTGCGCTGCTCGGGCCCGAGATGATAGAGCGCGGCGAAGTAGTCGAGGTACTCCCACACCAACAGGTCTTCGTAGACGCCGAAGCTGTCAGGCATATAGCCGATGAGGCGCCGCACTTCGTAAGGCTGTCGCTCGACGTCGTAACCGCCGACGGTGAGCTTGCCGTTGGTCGGGA
>JBGPFL010000575.1:0-4258 GCA_041483295.1 Blastocatellia bacterium
CCCTGGGTTGGTCGGTTGTTTCAGATTGACCGCCACCAAAATGTCCAAACTCCAGGTGAAGGCAGTTGGCGCCGATCTCACTTCTTAACAGCATTCGTCGGCTCGTCTCCGGCCTTGGAGGAGACGGCGACGACGAGCCCTTTGTCCGTCGGCAGCAGCAGTGTGCCACGCGCGAATACAGGCTGCGCCACTATTTCGTAATCGGGCTCCAACTTGTAGTAGTTCACGATCAGGCCACCCAAGTCGAGAAGCACAGCCACCTGATTGCTTCGCAGCCCGGCAACCAGGATAGAATCGCCCTCGACGATGACGGCGGCGGCGATCCGGTTATCGAGCCGCCGCTTCCATATCCGGTTGCCGTTCGCCCGAGCAAAACAGTAGACGAAGTTGTCGAACGACCCAACTATCAGATGTTCCCCGACCAACACTGGTGACGCTTCTACCGCAGCGCCTGTACGGGCCCGCCATCTTAGCGTCGCCGTCATCAGATCGATTGAGTAAACAAAGCCATCAGCGGAGCCGAAATAGATCGCGCGTCCGTCCGAACAAGGCTTGCCTATCACTCGTCCGCCAGTCTGAAACTTCCACACTTCACGTCCGCTTTTGGGATCCACTCCGCGCAACGCGCCATCATCGCATCCAAAATAGACCGCCTCCTCGGTTGCGAGCGCGCAACCTCGAACAGCGTCTTGAGTCTGGATCTTCCACACAATGTCACCGGTCATCGAGGTGAGCGCATAAAAGGATCCATCAGCGCTGCCGATGTAGATTCGGTCGCCCCTGAGGACCAGGGGTGAGGTGAACGCCCGCACGTAATCGCGTGCCCAGAGCGTGAGGCCTGTCATCTTGTCCACTGCCCTCAATGTTGCTCCGGCATCGGAACGATCTTCGGCGATCTTTTGAGTGGCAATGTAGAGAGCGTTATCACCCACTGCGATCGGCGAGCTGATGACGCCGCCCGGGTCGCTGGACCACAGCAGCGAACCCGATTCGGTTTCAAGACAGACTATGCGACCCTCGGCTAATGCCAGGTAGACGCGGCTGGAGTCGAGAGCCGGTGGAAGCGCGACCGCGCCATCTGTCAGGTATTGCCACGAGCGCTTCAGAGGCTGGGCCAGTATCGACTTCGAAGTTGCTCGCTTGGTCGGCGCCTCCGGATCAGCCTGCACGCGGCCCTGGCCTTTGGTTTGGCTTCCTGTTTGAGTTTGCGTGGCTCCGGCGGCGGATGGCGGCGACTGGCTCTGGTGTGCTGGTAGACAGGTCAGCAGGTTTATGATGAAGATCAACAGCATCAGTTGGAACCGTGAGTGAATAAGCATTCTAAGTAGCGAAGCTCGAAAGGTCAAAAGATGATATGACACTCAAACGCACCGAGCCAACTGCTGAGGGCTGATCCGCAGGGCGATGCCAGGCCCGCAAAACTGCAATTCTCCGAACGATGGCAGATGCTCAAGTGATTCGGTCATTCTGCCCGAAAGCATTGACCTTTTCATTCACCATGACATGTCGGGATCCCCCATTCCACCCCCGGAAGCTCTCCTGACCGTTAAGCCTGGGGGTGAGCGACGGCGTCACTCTTCGGGCCGGAATGGCGTTGCTCAACCTGAGTGATCACGCGCCGTGCGCAAAGGAACCGTCCCCGCGCAGGACGCCCTACGACCAAAGCCTCAATTTCAGTTAAGTGGCTATTTGCAAACGGTCTCTGCCGCGCGGACACGGCAGATGCCCTCCCTGAGTGTGATGCTAAACCGCTTCGCGGCTCTCTCTTTCTGTGGGCTCAATTTCGGCCATTCGAGCAGCCAGGATCCACGTCGCCAGTCGGTGATCAGTGATTTTCGAACGCTACTGGTATCAGACTTGCCATTGCTGAACGACATTCCGGGGCCGGGCGCTGCATTGGCTTAGGGATCGAAGGCCGTCCGGTAAGCATGGGGCGATAGATCGCAGTCAAAGCTTCATCTGATTGCGTTGGGACGGACCGATATTTCTCTCAGGTTGTAACCGTCTCTTTTTTGGTTCAGCAGTGTAGTTCAAGTAGCTGATTGCAGAGGGAAGTCCGAATGTTCAGTTCGACATCCGTCGTTGTCGCGACCTTCATAGTGCAGGCCATTGGAGCCGCTCTGCTGGCGCTAGTGCTGTTTGGCTTCTACCGACACTATCGTAGAGACTACCTCATTCATTGGTCGTGGAGTTGGTGGGCCCTTTGTGTCTACATGTTGGGGTGGGTCTTTCGGTACTACCTCTCGGCTCACTTCGCAGAGTGGCATACGCTCCGCACAGTGACCTTCAGTCTCTGCATGGGCGCCGGTTACTTGCAGGTTGCGTGGATGATGTTCGGTACCTACGAGCTGGCTCGAGGGAAAGGAATATCTCGAAGGACATCGCTCTGGGTTGTTGGCGGCCTACTGTCTGCGGGGACAGCTTCAACGCTTATTTCCCTCGCGAGCGGCGCGCATCCTCTTAACCGGGTTAGCTTCGGAATTCGCTGGCTGGTGCTCGGGGTGGCGTCGATAGCCGCGAGCCATATTGTTAGTCGCCTGCCGACCGCAGTGGCCGGGATTGGGCGGCGTCTGGTCAGCGGAGCGCTCTTCCTCTACGGAATGGAATATCTGGTCTATCTGGCTATAAGTCTTTTGCGAGTGGAGGGAGGGATACTCCCCTATTTTATCTACCTTGGTCTGGTAGGTTTTATCCTGCAGTCGGCAATGGGTCTTGGAATGATCGTCTGGCTTCTCGAGGAGGAGCGCGAACGAGTTGTACGGGCCTCTGAGCAGATCGAGCACCTTGCGTATCACGATCCCCTCACCGAGCTTCCAAACCGCCAGCTCTTCATCCTCCGCTTGAAGGAAGCGATGGAGCAGGCGCGCAGCAACGGGAGAAGCGTAGCAGTCCTCTTCCTGGACCTGGACCGCTTCAAGGTGATTAACGACTCGCTCGGCCACACCTGTGGAGACCAGCTCCTGTGCAAAGCGGGCGAGCGGCTTCGAAGGGCTGTTCGCGAGATGGACACCGTCTCCCGGCTCGGCGGCGATGAATTCACATTGTTGTTGACCGGCATAAAGGAGGAAGACGACGTGCACACGGTTGCACAGCAACTGATGGATGCGATTCGGCAACCGTTCAACATACAGAACCAGGAATTCTACGTTACTGCCAGTATGGGGATCAGCCTCTTTCCGGACGATGGCACGGATCCTGAGACTCTATTGAAGAACTCGGACACCGCGATGTATCGGGCCAAGGAGCACGGCCGCGACAACTACAAGTTCTACAAGCCCACGATGAATTCAAGCGCCCTCGAGCGGCTTGCTCTTGAAAATGGTCTCAGAAGAGGGCTGGTCAACAACGAGTTTGTTCTCTTCTACCAGCCCATCGTCAGCCTGGACACGGGAGAGATTGAAACGGTAGAGGCCCTGTTGCGCTGGGAGCACCCCGAACTGGGCCTGTTGTTGCCGGCGGATTTTCTGCCTGTAGCTGAGACCCTTGGTATGATGGACGCCCTCAGCCAGTTTGTGTTGCGCGAGGCGTGCGGCCAGGTTCGCACCTGGCAACTGCGGGGCCTCCCGAGTCTGGGAGTGGCAGTCAATCTGTCCGCCCGCCCCTTTCAGGACTCCGGACTCATAGAGCGAATCAAAGACGTGCTCGACCAAACCGGTCTTCTGGCCGAATACCTTGAACTCGAGATCACGGAAAACGTCGCAATGCAGGACGCGGATGTGAGCCTCCACGTGCTGAACGAATTGAACCGGCTCGGAGTTCGCATCTCTATCGACGATTTTGGGACGGGCTACTCCTCGTTGAGCTACCTTCGGAGCTTCCCAATAGACACGCTGAAGATCGATCGATCCTTCGTATGCGATCTGACGGAAGACGCCGACGCCGCTGCCATTGCCTCGGCGGTCATCGCGCTGGCCCATAGTCTGAAGATCAATGTCGTAGCGGAGGGAGTCGAGACCGAGGCACAGCGATACGTGCTCAAGCGCCAGCACTGCGATCTCATGCAAGGTCATCTATTCAGCCGAGCCGTATCGGCGGCCGACTGCGAGCTGTTGCTATTCAGCAGGTACGCGCGCTATCCCCGGCTAGACTCAACCGTGATCTCCGCGAGTGACGCACGCGCCTGGGACGCTGTCACGATTGCTTCGGACTGAGAGACGGAAGGAAAATGCGAAATGCGAAATGCGAAATGCGAATTTCTTCGCATTTCGCATTTCGCATTTCGCATTTCGCATTTTCTTTATTCCCGTCCGGAGTCACG
>JBGPFL010000576.1:0-4256 GCA_041483295.1 Blastocatellia bacterium
ATCGCGGCTATATCCGTCCGGAGCACCCGCGCGCCGTCGATGGTGTCGTGGTTTTCAAGGTACTCGAAGATCTCGAACGATCGCGGGTCGAGCTTGTACGGCCCGGCAGCCGCAAATAATGCCTTGATGAAGCGCACGTAGGCAGAGCGATGCGAGCGAACAACTATCTCGACTCCGGCGCCGTGAATGTGTGTGCGGTAGATCAAGCGAGCATCGCCATTAGCGAAGCTCAAACTCGTCGTCTCGGTGGAGATGGCTTCGATGTCGCTAATCGCAAGCTGCTGGCGTGTTCGGCTCAAGCGAGCGATCAGGAAGGCCAAGGGACCACGTCGCCGAATGATCCGGCCATCGAACTCGATTCGATCCAGGACGGCTGACAGAATCACAGGCACGAGCAACCCCCAGCACACGAGCGCCTCGATCACTGCGTCATTCCTGAGCAATGCCGATCCCGCCGTCAGCAATACCGCAGCCGACAACGTGTAGGGCATGTATCCCGGCCTGATGATTACCTTATCCATCACCTGTTTCTAATTGTACGCATTGATGGGAGCGGGGACAATGTTTCGAACGCGTAGATCGTTTCTCGTTTCTCGTTCCTCGTTTCTCGTTCAGTCCTCGCAAACAAGATATCGGCGGGACACCCGATACCAGGAACGAGAACGAGAAACGAGAAACGAGTAACGTTCTTTGGTCTAAAACCATCGAAAATCGGTCGACTGCACTGCCAGGTCCGCGTTGAGCCTTACACTCATCCGCACGGGCAGGCGAAGGTCTCGCAGCGCGACAGTGTATCCATCTTCCCGCTCTTCGACCGTGGCCGATACGTAGCGCGCGAAGTCGAGAAACACTTTGCCCTCCCGAGTCTGGCGGAGTGCGTCGGCAAATCTCGCATCGAGGGCCGGCAGCTCTTGCCAGTCGGAGCCTGGGCGGCCGACGGTGATATGCCGAGCAAAAAGGGAGTCGCGAAAGGCCGCGACCGATTGCCAGCGCAGCGGGTTGCCCGGCTCCGGCCACACCGCGACTGAGATCGCCCCGCTCGCCGTCAAAGAGTTGCGGGCCTGTTCCATTGCGGACCGCTTCGCCGTCCACATTCCGCAGTAGTACAAGGCCAGGAAGACCAGCGAGTATCGCGCTACTTTTGGACCAGCTCGGCCCCACCCAAGCAGCGCCCCCAGCACCAACGCCGCCAGTCCGATGAACCAGATCACTCGCACCAGCACGGGAACAGGAAGTGGAGGAATCGCCATCAGCGACTCCGAGGGGCTGCGGAAGGCAAGGGCAACCAGCAAGGCTAGCCCCGTTCCGATCGCCATCCAGACCAGGCCGCGTGCCAGACTTTTCGCAGTCAGCCATACGGCCGCCGATCCAAGGATCAGCCATATCCACGGATCGGCCACAAACGCCAGGTCTCCGTAGAACCAGCGATCGCTGAATGGCACCAGGGGACGCACACCATAGGAATTGGTGAAGTCCATGAACATGTGTCCAAGCCCTCCGAGATACGCAAGCAAGAATACACTCGGAGGTCTGATCGGTCTCCGGAAGGGGTCGCGGCGTGTTCGGTATCTGCGATCGACGACTGTGAGCAAGAGGGTGAAGAGGCCGGCAAGCACCGCCAGCCCTACGAACGAATGCGTGATGCCTCGGTGATATTCTAAATTCGATAGAGAGCCCCGCAGCCTCATCGCGGCATCGATGTCCGGCAGGTTAGACGAGATCAGCAGAGTCGCTGTGGCCAATGGCGTCGTCCGGTCCAGCCCCGCTTTCGCCAGACAGAGGCCGAAGAGTGTATGTGTGACATTGTCCATCAACAGCCTGTCCCGGTTCGGCCTGCGTCATAGGCAGGAGCTGAGGATTCGCCACAGCGAACGAGAGGTGAGAGCGATAGTCGGACCGGGGGCATAGCGGATCAATACAGCACCCAACCGTCTGAGGATCCGATTGGAGTTCCGGCGGTCACTGGACGCAGAAGCTGCAAACAAGGTTCACATCAAAGAACAGCAGTGGTTACGGTGTGGGCAAGCTGGGGGTCGACGCCGGCAGATCTTTGACCCGATCGGGTGCGAGCGCGGAGAGACGCTTCTCCGCATCCGAGCTCTGTCCGGTCTCGCGATCGATCTTGGCTGCCTCGAAATAGGCTTCTACGGCCTTTTCCGTGTCGCCCGACGCTTCATACAGTTTGCCGAGGCCCAGACGCACGACCTGGTGAGGAACGAAAGAAGAGTTGAGGAGACTCTCGTAATGAGACGCGGCCTTTTCGACATCATCGCCTGTGGCCGCGAAGTGCTCCGCCAGTGCCAGGCGCGCCTGATCCCCTATCTGAGGATCCCCTTTCTGAATAGCCTCCTGCAGTAGCTGGAGGCCCTTGTCTGTGTCGAAGTGCAGGTAGGAAATCCCGGCGTAGTATCGACCGATCCCTCCGTAGTATCCTGGGTTGTCGTGCGCGAGGTGCTCAAAGGCCTCCGCCGACTCTTGCCACTTCTGCTTTTCGTCCGTGTAGTACCTGCCAACCTGTGTTGTTGTTTGGGTATCGACAACCTGCGCGCTGTATTTCTCGTATGCTTTCGCGAACTCTTCCCCAGCTTTCGACGCGCGGTACTCGAAGAAATAGTCGCCGGCCATGTAAAGGACGAATAGACCGGCCAGGACGCCTACTGCAATCACCAGCGGGCGGCCTCGTTCCTGCAGCCAGTCCTGCGTCTTGTCATAGAGACGGATCATCGGGTCGTTCCTGAACTTCATGTCCTTGACCCTGATCCGGGCCTTCCTCTTACTCATCTTTGCCAAACTTCGGGCCTCCTGTAGGTATCGCACCGGCGCCTGCGGCGCATCGTGAAGCAACCGACAAAATAGCGGCCATCAACAATGGTTGTCAAGGAAGGGCCGGCCAACAAAACTCCTGGGGTGCAATTAGAACTGGGACTAGTTCGATAATAACCCCTGTACGGGCGGGCCTCCGTGCCCACCCCTTACAGTGCATGGTTCTTGACTCAGGGGCGGGCACGGAGGCCCGCCCGTACAGGGTTCTAGTCCCATTCCTAATCCCAACAAAACTCCTGACCCGGACACCGGTCTGTGTTAGAGTTCTAACTATTGGGAACAATGTGGCTGGATGGGGTGTCTAAGTTAGCGACAAGTGAGGTGAGGGGCCATTGCCCGCGACGCTTGAAGCTATAACGGCGCTCGGCTTCACAGAAGAGCGTGTGATGGCCCACTCCGGTCCGAATTCGGAAACCAGGAGCGCTGCCGATGTCAGCCGGAGATATGGCCGCAGCAGAGCACACAACCCTCGCTCGCCTCGAACTGGAAGTCCAGTCGATCGAGAACCGCCAGGAAGCGAGGTTGATTGCCCGGCTGCGCGATCAAGACATGGAGGCGTTTGAGGAACTGGTCGCCCAGTTCGAGCGGCCGGTCTACTCGCTCTGCTTCCGTCTCCTTGGCGACGCGGAAGAGGCGCGCGACGCGGCGCAAGAGACTTTCTTGAAGGTTTATAGAGGCCTCGGTAAATTTCGCGGTGAGGCCGGACTGAAGACCTGGATCTACCGAATTGCGATCAACCAGGCGATGAATCAGCAGCGCTGGTGGCGCCGCAGGCACCGCGACGAGACCGTCTCCCTGGACCTCATCCGGTCCGACAGCGATCGGTCGCTGGGCAGCTCACTTGCCGGTTCCAGCCGAACCCCCGAGCAGTTGGCGATCGCAAGTGAACGTGAGCGCACCATCATGGGCGCTCTCGACGCGGTCAAGCAGGAATACAAGGTCGCATTGATACTGCGCGAGATCGAAGAGCTCTCCTACGAGGAGATCGCCGAAGCTCTGAAGATTTCGATTGGCACCGTGAAGTCACGGATCGCGCGAGGGCGAGAAGAAATGCGCCGCCGACTAAAGGAATTGATCTGAGAAGCGACGAGGCCGAGGGCCTCACAACGAGGTTGTGTGTCACTATGCAATGTAAGACATTCGAGTCATTGACGTCTGCTTATTTGGACCGCCAACTCGTGGAGAGCGAGGCCGCCGATTTCCACGGGCACCTTTCTGACTGCTCGGGTTGTCGCATTCATCTGGCAGAAGTCGAAGAGCTGTCATTGGTGCTGAGACGCTCCAGCCATCCTGAGATTCCAATGGAGCTTCGGGGCTACGTGATGGCCGCCGTCCATGGGCGAGCGAGAAAGGAGATCACTGCCAGTCAAAAAGTGTTTGAGTGGCTGCTGAAGCTAAATCCGCGACCCGTCTCTTATGCGGCTGGAGCGGTG
>JBGPFL010000577.1:0-4252 GCA_041483295.1 Blastocatellia bacterium
AGAAAAGGTTTGTGGTTTCTGGTCTCTGGTCTCTGGTCTCTGGTTTCTTGGTTTCTTGGTTCGGTTCGCCATGTTCAACCACAAACCATGAGACCAGAAACCAGAGACCAGAAACCAGAGACCTATTCATTTCTCAAAGCAACCATGGGGTCCACCTTCGTAGCACGACGAGTCGGCACATAACATGCCAGCAGTGCCACCGCGCTCAGCAGCAGTGAGATTCCCACATAGGTGAGGGGGTCCATCGTCGACACTCCGTAGAGTAGTCCGGACATCGCGCGGGTCATCGCGAACGCACCTGCCAGGCCTGCGCCAATGCCCACGAGCGTCAGACTCACTCCCTGTCTCATTATCAAGTTGACGATGTCACGCGGCCGGGCGCCCAGCGCCATACGAATGCCTATCTCATGCGTGCGCTGTGAGACCGCGTAAGACATCACCGCGTAGATTCCGATGGCGGCTAGCAGCAAAGCTATCACCGCGAATGCCGCCATCAACAACGTCGCCAAACGTTTGGGTGACATGCGCTCCTTAATGAGTTGCTGCAAGCCCTTCACGTTGAAGACAGGCAACGTGTTATCCAGCGAGCTCACCTCGCCCCGCACCGCAGAAGTAAGAGAGCCGGGGTCTAAGCTTGCTCGGATGATCAGGTACATTCCCCGCCACGGCTCCTGCGCATAGGGCACGTAGAAGCGACTGTCCCGCCGTTCGTCGAAGTCTTCATTTATTACATCGGTTACCACGCCGATGATTTCGCGTGGGGCCCCGCCCATTTCTTTGAACTGCTCGCCGATCGGTTCTCGATCAGGGAAAAAGTCTCTCACAAAAGCCCGGTCGACCAGAGCGACCGGCGGAGCACCCTCTCGATCGCGATCGGTGAAGTTGCGACCTTTGATGAGTCTCGTCCCTATCGCCTCAAAGTATCCTGCGGTGACCGGAGTGCGGTTGACATTAGGCCGCCTGCTTTCGGGAAAGACAGTCTGGCCGGCTCTCTCGAGTGTACTGCCGGTGTGGGATCCACTCATCGGCAGAGTGCCCGTTCCTCCCACGTTGGTCACACCGGGCAACGCTTCTATGCGGCGCAATATCTGGTCATAGAAACCGAGTCTCTGTTCGCGCGTCTCATATCGTTCATTCGGGAGCGAGACCTCAACCGTCAGGACGTTGGCAGGATCGACTCCGAAATCCGAGCCCATCATCAGGACGAAGCTCCTGATCATTAGTCCCGAACCGATCAACAGAACAAGTGACAATGCGACTTCGGAAATCACCATCACGCTGCGCGCGTGATTGTGCGATGCCTTGCCCGACGAACCTTTGCCGCCTTCTTTCAGCGCTTCATTAAAGTTGGTCTTAGTGGATTGAATCGCGGGGACAAGTCCAAAAAGCAGACCACTCAGGACTGAAACGACCAGCGTGAACAGGAACGCCGTCCGGTTGATGACCAGGTTATGCCAGCCGGGAATGAACTTTGAAAACTCCTCAGGGATACCGTGCGCCAGACCTCGAATCCCCCATACCGAAAGCATGATCCCCGACGCGCCGCCGGCGAAACTGAGCATCAAACTCTCGGTCAACAGCTGGCGGATCAAACGCCAGCGGCTGGCGCCCATCGCCAGGCGAATCGCAATCTCTTTTTGGCGCCCGGCGCCGCGTACAAGCATCAGATTGGCGACATTGGCGCACGCGATCAACAGAACGAATCCGACCGCGCCCAGCATCACGGGCGCATACATCCGCGAACCCCTGGTGGCGTCCTGAGTTATCGATAATACGTTTACAGTTATGCCGCTGTTTGTTTGCGGGAACTGCTCAGCTGTGCGGGCGGCGATGGCCGCCAGGTCGTCTCGAGCCTGTCCCAGGGTGACTCCCGTCTTCAACAATCCCATCGCCTGCAGGAAGTGCGAGCCGCGATTTGAAACAGCCTGTGGGTAGAATACCATGGGCGCCCACAGCTCGCCGCCGTTGAACGGAAAGTTGAAGCCCTCGGGCATCACGCCGATGACAGTGAAGCTCTTACGATTGAGTGGGATCGTTTGACCCACGATGTTCGGGTCCGCGCCGAACCGTCTCTGCCAGAGCGTGTGCTTCAACACGACTACTAGATCATTTCCCGGTTGCCCGTCTTCAGGCGTGAAGGTACGCCCATAAAGCGCCTTGACTCCGAGCGCGTCGAAAAAGCCAGCCGACGTTTCGTAGCCGAAGAATCGCTCGGGCTGGTCTCCTTCAGTGAGGTCGAAGGAGTGCTGGGCGATGGCTACGAGTTCTTCCAGCGTCTGATTCTGCTCGCGCCAGTCGCTGAAATTACCGGGCGCAACCGAACTGCGCTGGTACCCGGCTTCCGGGTTGCGCTCCCAGACCATCACCAGCCGCTGTTCATTGGCGAAAGAGAACGGATGAAAGAGCGTGGCGTCTATCGCGCTGAAGATCGTCGTGTTGACTCCGATTCCCAGAGTGATGGCAAGCAGAGCCACAGCCGCGAATCCGGGGCTTCGAAGCAGTAGGCGAATTCCGTAGCGGACGTCTTTGAGAATGGTTTGCATAGTGTGAACCTCGTAGTGATGGCCTTGAACCATTACCAACTACGCCCGGCATCAGACATCGGTTCCAGCTTCAATCGCAAGGGATGCGGGAATAAAGCCACTCGGTAAGTACCGCGAACCCGCGGACCATGCGGCCGGACATATTGAGAGCGTGGGCTGATCAAGCAGATTATTATTGACCGTACAGGCGTATCGCAGTATTTTCAGGTCTAGTCGACTGGATTGAAGCGAAGACGCCCTCGTTCTAGACGGCAGGCACCGCCTCGAACTTGAGCAATACAAACCAGCGAAAGTACCTCCTCATGTTAGACCTGATGCTCGGCGAGATGCCCCCGATTCTGGGATCGTAGGTCGCCTCCGCAGCCCGCCTCGCGTTGTTTCCTGCCCCTATAAACTAACGGGAAACCGGAGATTCTATGCCGATACACTTCGATCTCTTGCAGACCCTGACGGGGCACACGCGTGAAGTGAACTCGATAGCCTTCTCGCGAGACGATAGCCTGCTGGCTTCCGCCGGGGCCGATAGCACCGTGCGCATCTGGAGCGTCAACACGCAGAGAATACTCCAGACGATGGAGCACGGTGAATGGGTGACTAGCGTTGCATTCGGACCTTCGGGACAGATGGTTGCCTCCACGGGTCGCAACAGGGAGGTCAAGATATGGAGCGTTGAGGGCGGAACCCCCCTTGCCACAATCGGCGTGCCTGAGCAGGAGCCCATCGCCCTGGCATTCAGTAATGACGGCTTGCGACTGGTCATCGGCTGCGCGGATGGTCTTGTACGAATCTTCAATCTCAGAGAGAAGAAGACCGAGGGCAAAGTTCAAGCTCACTCAGGTTCAGTATGGCGCCTGCAGTACTCGTCGCTAGGCGATCGGCTTGTGTCATCTGGCGGCGATCACGTAGCGCGAATATGGCAAATGCAGGCCAAGGAAAAACCGGTCGAGCTGACCGGTCATGCGGACGAGGTGCTCTACGCGAGTTTCTCGCCCGACGATCGCTTTATCGCCACCTCCAGCAAGGACGGCACTGTGCGCTTCTGGGAGAGCGATTCGGGCCGTCAGCTATACTGGTTCAAGGCTCACGAGGGCGCGGCGAATTCCGTTAATTTCTCACGCGATGCCATGTACCTGTTGACTGCGGGATCAGACAGAGCGGTTCGCTGCTGGCTGTCCGACAGCGGCCGGCTCGTGTGCGAGACCACGGGCGGCGATGACTACGTAGCCGAGGCGGTCTTTTCGCACAATGGCGACAGAATCGCGTCCGGCTGCGGGGACGGAACCATCAAGATGTGGGAGGTTGGTGCTAAATCTGGAGTCGGCAGAGGCGCAGCGGTCTCCGAGACCTCCTCGCACAACGGAGTTGCCCCGGAGCAGGCCGTTGTCCGAGAGCAGACTGTTGCGCGGGAGCCGGGTGTTGTCCGAGAGCAGACTGCTGTCCGAGAGCAGACTGTCGTGCGAGAGCAGACCGTTATCCGAGAGCAGGCCGTTGCACGGGACCCGCGGCCTGTTTCGCGCGAGGAGCAGAGCAGACCTACAGAAAGGCACCGACTGGATGCAATTCTGTCCCGCGGGGTTTGGGCCGACGCTTCCGATATTCACGTTCCTTCAGGTGCTGATATCCTACTCCGCAAGCACGGGGCCCTCGAAAAGTTCAACGAGCCGCGCAGGTCGCCGGCCGAGATAGAGACGATGCTGCTGGAGATCCTG
>JBGPFL010000578.1:0-4250 GCA_041483295.1 Blastocatellia bacterium
ATTCTCAACGGGAGCAAAATGGGATATCCTCCCTCCGGCTCGCTACTTCTCGCCGTCCATGTGCCAGCCGGGGTTCAACCATTGGCCGTTTCGATTCACGAAGAACTCGGTCACCCGGCCGGATTGCTGCGACCGCTGCCCATTCACTTCCAGCTCGTACAGATAAGTCGAATACACAACCGCCGTGTAGCCGTAGCACTGAATTTCCGTCTTCGGGAACTCCAGGCGCACAAGCTTTCCTCCGTTCTTCGCGAATTGTGCGGAGCCCTGCAGAACTGCAGTTCGATTCCCGAACTGGCCTCCCCCGGGTTCGATCGTCAGCGTCTCTTCCGGGATCAGTTTTTCCAGCGTTGCCCGATCACCCGCGAAATACGCGCGCCAGACAGCTTCGCGCGCGTCAAGCAGTCGTTTCTTTGCCTGCTCCGGGAGGGTTCTCAGCGTCTGATATTGTTCCGCGACGGACTCCGGATGAAGGTCCGTATCGCTGCCGGTTTGAATCCACTGTCCATCTTTCTTTGTATAGAAGTCGGTGATCCGAAGCGCTCGCTTGACGATCCCGTTCGGAGTGTTGGACTCGACATCGGCAACAAAGCACACAAAGGCGGCGTCACCCTTGAAGATCATGTCGAACTCGCGCATTTTGTAGCTCTTCATGCCATACGGACCCGGCGCGAAATACTTGTTGGCCTCCATGTAGCCATCGATGCCCCGAATCATCGTGCCGGAACCTTCGAGGTAGCCGAGCCAGTTTTCTTCATGGGTCGCCCGCAGTTCCGCCGAATCTTTATGAATGAACGCCTGGAAGATCCGGTCGATGTGCGAACGGATCGCCTCGCGATCGGCGGCTCGATCGTCGGATGGTGATGCGATGAGGAAGGCTGCGGTAATTAGAAACGCAATCAGTTTGATCATGTTTGTGCTCCTTTGCGGATAAGTGGAATAGGCGGCATTCGGAATGGGGCCTGGTTACGAATTCCCTCCGTAGCCTCCCATTTCAGTGATCAGATACGCGAACGATACTCAGAATGTCAAGGGGAAGGGCATATGTTCATGGCCGGTCATATTTGCATTAGGCTTGATCGGGTGTGTTGCAGGTAACTCTCAAGATTGAGTCCAGGATAATCATATTCAGTGATTATCCTGGACCTCGTCACCGATCGTCCTATTTAGCCAAAGAACTATCGGCGCTGAAATTGATCAACATCTCAACAACACGAGTAGACGCGGTCGTCTCAACGATGAGGAACGATGGACACTGTCTGGCGCTCCGACGCGCTTTTGGCCAACAAGCGCCTTGCCCGAATAAGCTCCTCCTCTGCCTCGGGTTTTCTAAGCACCTGCCCCGTGTCGTCTCCCGCCGTCCATATCGTAGAAAGAAAGTACTGATCCCCATACCGGTGGAAGACGAGCGATGATTCATCTCGTCTCGTGCTGGCTTGAGTGCAAAGAGTATTAAAGGTCTGAGACGCATGGCGGTCTACGCTTTGAATCCGTAGAATGCCTTGAGCCACGTACCTGACGGTGTATTCGCCCGCCGGGAGTATCTTCTCCCGCACGGAGAAATCGAATGGGATGTTCACCTTGAGACGCATGTCGGATTGCGCATAGACGGACGTGGCCGTCAGCATGACCAGGAAACTCAAGGCCGTCAAAATCATCGAAGCTTGCCTTTTCATAAGAACCTCCGTTTGGTGTGTTTAAGGTCCGGGTGTAGCTGACCGGCCTACGGGTGGAACTCGATGGAATCGATCTTGCGACCAACTGCTTCACCACCATCTTCCAAGACCGCGGATTCATCCGCTCACTTAATAAGGCGCGAACTGGGTGGAAAACCTTGAACGCCTACGATCCTTGTCCCCGCACACAGGAGAAATTCGGGCTCGGGTGATATACTTCGATGAATTCCTGTCCCAGGTTCTTCACTTTGGAGGGAGGATATGACGATACCCTCAACGCAGGGAGTAACCGAAATGCTGGTCGCCTGGAGCAATGGTGACAAATCGGCTCTTGAGAGATTGATTCCTCTGGTCCACGACGAACTGCATCGTCTGGCCCATCGATACATGAATCGAGAGCGCCCCGGTCATATGCTGCAAACCACGGCACTGGTCAATGAGGCTTACTTGCGGCTGGTTGATTCAAGCCATGTGCGATGGCAGAACCGCGCACACTTCTTCGCGGTTTCCGCGCAGTTGATGCGGCGAATCCTTGTGGATTTCGCCCGCTCTCGCAACTACCTCAAGCGAGGCGGCAACGCGGTGCAGGTGTCGCTGGATGAAGCTTTAGCGATCTTGCCCGAGCAAGACGCGGACCTCGTGGCGCTGGATGAGGCGCTTAATGCACTGGCCGCTATTGATGAACGGAAAAGCCGGGTGGTCGAGCTGCGCTTTTTTGGCGGCCTGAACATAGAGGAGACCGCTGAAGTTCTGAAAGTCTCGCCTGACACAGTGATGCGGGACTGGCGCCTGGCAAAAGTATGGCTGCTCAGAGAACTGAGCGCGGAGAAGCCGGATGAAGCCTGAGCGCTGGCAGCAGATTGAAAGACTCTATCACGCCGCGCTGGAACGCAACCCTGCGGAGCGCGCGGCCTTCCTTCGCGAGGCCTGCGCTGGTGAAGATGCGGTGCTTTCTGAAATTGAATCGTTACTCGGCTACCAGGAGAAAGCCGAGCGGTTCATTGAAGCGCCTGCGCTCGAAGTCGCCGCTAAGAGGATGGCGGACTACCAGGTTGAGTCTATGGTGGGGCGCCAACTCGGCTCATACAAGATTCTGTCGCAACTCGGCGCAGGCGGCATGGGAGAAGTCTATCTGGCCCAGGACACCAGGCTGGACCGCAAGGTGGCTATCAAGTTCATCCTGGCAAGATCAACCGCCGATGAGCAAGCCCAGAAGCGACTCATCAGAGAAGCACAGGCGGCTGCGAGACTGGAACACCCAAACATCTGCGCGATCTACGAAGTCGGCCAGCAAGACAACGTCAGCTTCATCGTAATGCAATACGTCGAGGGCGAAACCCTGGCCACGCGAATACAAAGTAAGCCTCTCGATCTCGGCGACACTCTCGATCTGGCCATTCAAATTGCGGACGCACTCTCCGCGGCTCACTCACAGGGCATCATTCATCGAGACATCAAGCCGCAGAACATCATCATCAACTCCGACGGGCACCTGAAGGTGCTGGATTTCGGGCTGGCAAAAGTAATCAACCAAGGCGAGTTGCTTGATAGCAAAGGAGAGACTGACGGCCTTTTAAGCACGCCGGGCATGATTATGGGCACGCCTGCCTATATGTCACCTGAACAAGCTCGGGGAGAGACTCTGGATGTCCGCACGGACATATTCAGCTTCGGATCGGTGTTGTACGAGATGGTTAGCGGCCGTCATCCGTTCGCCGAGGCAAGCGCGGCCGCAACCCTCTCGGCGATCCTAACCGCGGAGCCTGCGCCGCTTGCGCGGTATGCTTCTGACGTGCCTGATGAGCTGCAGCGAATAGTCCGCAAAGCGGTGAGCAAGAGTAAGAAGGCACGCTATCAGGGTATCAAGGACCTGCTGATTGATCTGCGGGAGCTTAAACAACACCTTGAGTTTGAAGCGAAGCTCGAACGCTCAATCGGGCATGGTCGCGATCCAGCGACTGCGACCGAACTAGCCGAAAGCGGGGGGCCGGCAGAAGCGCAGACCGGCCCGTTGGACACGGTTCGCACTGGGGAAGCACTCAAGGGGCGCACGACTTCCAGCACCCGCATTGTGATCGGCGAAGTCAAACGCCACAGGCTTGGGGTTTCGCTCACTTTCGTGGCGCTGATAGTCGCGGCCGCGGCCGCTTATTCTTACTTTCACCGCCAGCCGGTCTTGACGGACAAGGACACGATCCTGCTCGCGGATTTCGTCAACACCACAGGCGAGCCGGTCTTTGACGGGGGGACGCTCAAGCAGGGTCTCGCGGTGCAATTGCAACAGTCGCCATTTCTGAACCTCTTTCCCGACGAGCGCGTGCGGCAGGCCCTACGGCTGATGAACAAGTCGCCCGATGAACGAGTGACCCGCGAGGTGGGGCGGGAGATTGCGCTGCGGCAGAGACTCAAGGCCGTGATTAACGGGACGATTGCGAAATTCGACCGCAACTATTCGCTCACGCTCGAAGCGATCAATAGTCAGACGGGCGAAACGATTGCGCTGACGCAGGTCGAAACCGAAGGGAAAGATCAGGTGCTGAAGGCGCTCTCGCAGGCGGCGACGCAGTTGCGCGA
>JBGPFL010000579.1:0-4239 GCA_041483295.1 Blastocatellia bacterium
CGAAGTCACCCGCGATCTGACGCAACAGACCAGCCGGCGGGTGTCGGACCTGGAAAACAAGTAGTCACGCAGTCGAAAGAAATCTCATCAAGACTCCTGCACGTAGTTTGGGTTCATCCACTCGGTCAGATATCCTGTTCGTTGATTGCGACAGAATTCACGAGGTCAACCAAATCCATGACAGATGTTGACGGAGTAATAGACTTCTCTGATCACGAGAGCGATCCCACCGCGAGCCGCCCCAACATTCCCGGCTACGGAATCATGGATTCCAATAGTGGAAAGGGGCTCCTGCCCTGGAGTTGGGCTATCGAACGTCTCATCAAGGCTCACACCTGGTCATGCGTGATGCGTGATGCGTGATCCGTGATCCGCGAAAACGGCCGGAAGCTCGGGCGTAGGATAGGGCTGCATGTTGCTCGGCGAGCGAGAATCACGCATCACGCATCACGCATCACGGATCGGCTTTTGACGCGAGAGTCTTATGTGTCTCTATCAACAACGCAGGCCTCTGTTATTTATCAGCTCGCTGATCGTTCTTGCAATCGGATTTGCTTCGCTCCAGTCCGCTGCGTTACGCCACCGCATCCACAAGATCATCGTTAAGACAGAGATGAGGATTAGCGGATGGCGTGGTTTCGAGCCGCGCCTCGCATCGATAGGCGGCGAGTCGGGTCTGCCCGGAGCGCGAGTGCAAGCCCTCGATTCGCGTTCGGGGTGGGCCACGCTCTGCGATCGCGAGGGCAAGTTCGTTCTCCCTGACGTGATGTGGTATCCGGGTGCAAGCTACGACCTGATCCTGTCTACGGATGACCGCAAAGGAAAACGCATTCACGTTTCGGCTCCCCAGAACTCAGCATCCTCCAGTTCCACCGGAATTCTGAATGTTGGGACACTGGCTTCGGAGGACGGGCGCGAGGTCGATCTGCCCGATTTGCCGGGCGACACTTCGAACAGCTACGAGGCGTATGACCTTCTGAACAGAGATTACTATCGAGCACTCTTCGATGGGCTGACCTCCGGGATACTCTGTGACGAGGATAAGATCGAGGCGGTCAACAACTACGTCGCCCAAAAGCTGAACTATCAAGAGACTCAATGGGAGCTGGGATCGCCACGTCGCATCCTGGAGCGCGGGTCGCAGTACTGTGGACACCTGGCAACTGCAATGGCGACCATACTGGCGGTTCGTTATCGCGCCCGAGTGGTCCATCTGAGCGACGGCGCGGCCAAACCGACCACTCACGCAGTGGTCGAGGTGTTCTACGCGACAGAATGGCATTTGTACGACCCGACGTTCGGAGTCAATTTCACCGACAAGGATGGCCGCGTGGTCAGCTACAAGGAACTCAGGCTCAACCCCGGCCTCATAAATCAGAACGCATTTGCAAGGTTCCGCGAGAAGTACCCTAAGATATCGCTGAAGTGGATGCCCAGCGTGTATAGCTCGGGTTACCATCACCTCTACTATCTGTCGTTCAGATGTTCGCAGTACAGCCACGCCTGGTGGGATTACAATGATGGTCTCAGCTACGTTCCATCCGGCGGCAGAGTGCTGCTTGCGGCGGCGGGTGTGAGACCGGGCAGTCGTGTCACGTTTCACATACGAAAAGCCGGAAGCGATGCCGACGAACTGTCGTTCACGACACGACGAACAGGCAATGCTTGCTGTGTCGTGAACCAGCAAGAATCACCACCGATCAATCTTGCGCCGGGCCGCTACGATGTATGCGTCGACCTTCTGGATGGGAACGTGCGGGCAGAGGCGACGCCGGCCGCTATTACGGGCTGGCGCCTTGCCCAACGGCTCGAGGTCAGATAGGAGTGTGATGCGTGATTCGTGATTCTCTCTCTTCGAGCAATCAGAGATCACGCATCACGGATCACGCATCACGCATCACGCGTCACGGTATGGACAACTATCTTCCGCTAACTTATGATCGCCTCACTCACCCGGGGATTATCGCCGGCTGTGATGAGAATTCGACTGAAAAGGAGTACGACCGTGAGAAGAGCATTTCTGATTCTGATCGCCCTTACGCTCGCGTCGCCGTTTGCGGCTTCATCGGCGATCAAGCGCAGCGCCGAGGGAGAAGTCACGATTTACCGCGACGAGTACGGCATACCGCACGTCTTCGGCACAACGCTCGAGGACGCAGCTTTCGGCGTCGGATACGCTCAGGCTGAGGACCGGCTCGAAGAACTGCTCAAGAACTATCGTCGCGCCAACGGCACGATGTCAGAAGTCTTCGGCCCCGAGGCGTACCGCGGCGATCTGATTCAGCGAATGTGGCGTCACTCGGAGATAAGCCGCGAGAAGTACAAAGAAGTCAGCCCCAAGATGCGGGCGGTCATCGAATCATATCAGGAAGGCATAAAAGCATTTATGAGAGAGCATCCGGAACACGTGCCCTCGTGGGCGCAGGAGATTCATCCCTGGGATTGTCTGGCGCTCTCCCGCTACATAATCTGGGGCTGGCCTCTTGGCGAAGCCGGCGGTGATCTTCAGCGGGCCGGAATCCAGCCTGATCCCGTTGCTTATCGCGGCTCCAATGAAATGCTGATCGCCCCTGGCAGAACCGCGGTCGGAGCTCCCATTGCGGTGATCGACCCACACCTGAGCTGGTATGGCGAGTTTCGCTTTTACCAGATCAGAATATACGCACCCGAGTTTGCGGTTTCGGGCGTCTCAATCCTCGGCGTGCCCATCCCGAGTCTCGGACATAGCCGCTACTGCTCAGTCGCGATGACAACCGGGGGCCCGGACACCTCTGATATCTACGAAGAGGAGATCAACCCTGAGAACCCCCGTCAGTATCGCTACGACGGCAAGTGGCGCGATATTCAGGTGCGCAAGGAAAAGATCGGAGTGAAGGTGGGAGACAAGGTCGATTGGCGCGAAGAAGAGATCCAGTACACTCACCACGGTCCAGTAGTCGCGCACAAGGGCGGCAAGGCATACTCAATGGCAATTCCCTACGCGAACGAAGTCGGATTGACGGACCAGATCTATCAGATGATGACCGCTCGAAATCTCGACGAGATGAAGCGTGCGTTGACCCACCTTCAGTTGATGGCACAGAACGTCATGGTCGGCACCGTTCAAGGCGACATCTTTTATGTTCGCAACGGGCGAGTTCCGATTCGAGCCAAAGGTGTCGACCCGGGCCGGCCCGTTCCCGGGAACACGTCGGCAACAGAGTGGCAGGGCCTCCATCCATTCTCAGACCTGGTGCAGATACTGAATCCGACGGGCGGCTACATGCACAACTGCAACGTGACGCCCTTCGCGATGATGAAAGATAGCCCGCTCACCCCGCAGAGGTACTCAACCTATCCGTACCTCTACAACGCCACGGAGAAGGCCCCTCGGCATCAGCGCGCTGAGATGATGACACAGTTGCTTGATGCTGCCCGGAACATCACCGTCGAGCAAGTGATCGACATTGCCTTCAGCCCACAGGTATACCAGGCCGAAGCCTGGCAGTCTCGACTCAAGGAGGCGTGGGCGAGAACAGCGGAATCCGCAAAGCCCCGAGAGACCGATCATGTCTACGACCTAATCCAGCAGTGGAACCGTCGCAGCGATGCAGATTCCGAAGGCGCGCTTGCCTACTATGCATTCAAGAAGGGGCTCGGCGAGAAAGCAAAAGAAGTCGAAGTCCCGGCCGGTTTGACCGATCAAGAACTGATCTTCGCGCTGGCGAAAGGGACCGAATGGCTGAAGCATGAATTCGGATCGGTGCGAGTGCCCTTCGGCAGGTACTTTCGGGTGGGGCGCACCGCTGGAGACAAGACCTGGGCGGTTGGGGGTGGCTCGATTGGCGACGCAGGTATGGCAACCCCTCGGGCAATCTCATTTCGCCAGGCGGGGGCTGATATGGTAGGTGCAGGCGGCCAGACCTCAACCCAGATAGTAGTACTGACTAACCCACCAAAGTCATACGCGGTGATCCCGCTCGGAGAGAGTGACCACAAAGAGAGCGGTCACTGGGACGATCAGGCTGAAAAGCTGTTCAGCAAGAGCAAGGTTGCCCCTACTTACTTCCTGGATCGAGCCGAGCTAGTGAAGCACATTAGCTCGAAGAAAGTGCTGAAACGAGTGGCGGCGGCCCAGGCGGGGAGATAGCCCGGAGTTCAGACGAAAGGACCTGTACGGGCGGGCCGCCCGGGGCCCCCCAGAATTTTAAGCCGCGGGGTAGGGCGTGATAGGGGGGGGGCCCCGCGGGCCGCCCCGAC
>JBGPFL010000580.1:0-4236 GCA_041483295.1 Blastocatellia bacterium
GAGGTGAGTCGCACGAGCAACACGGCGGCCAGCGCGGCGACGGTCGCACCCGCGAGCACCCAGGGAAGCGCGGCCCGCCGGCCGGCGCCCGAGCCCAGGGAGTGGCCGCACAGGTGACAGAACCGCGCGCCGGCCTTCACCTCGCCCTGGCACGAGGGGCAGGTAGTCAGGGTCAGGGTCGCGCCGCAGCTGCTACAGAACCGCCCCGAGGTTTCGGCGTCGCATACAGGACATTTCATGGGATTGAAGCTAGAAGGGGTCAGGGGTCAGGTGCCAGGTGCCAGGGTCGGGGGAGAATGGCAGAGTGGGAGAGTGGGAGAAGGGGAGAAAGGGCGTGGGTGCGCCAGTCTGGTAGGTGCACCCCCTCGGTAGCGGTGCCCACACCTGCCATTCCCACTCTCCCACTCTCCCATTCTCCCACTCTCCCATTCTCCCATTCTCCCACTCTCCCACTCTCCCATTCTCTCCCACTCTCCGTTTCCCTGGCCCAAAGTAACTGTTGCTCCCCTCTTCATGTCGAGTTATCCTATCCTCACCTGATTTGCCCCTCCCCATACGTCGAACAGATCGGAGATAAGAATGAACCGCTACAAGATGATATTGAGCCTGGCGGTGGGGTGTCTGGGTTTAGGTTTCACTGCAATCGCTCAGCAACCACCAACTGCGAAGCAAAGGAGTCCGGTTCTGACGTCGGAGGATCTCGCCAGGTCACGGGGCCAGAGCGGGAGCACCGTAGTCCTGAGTGCAGTCGAGCCGAAAGAGTGGTTTAAGTTCACTCCGGGCGGTCTTCGCCTCTCGCTGGAGCTCCCTGGCGAACTTGATCCTACCGAGGCGCCGATGCCTGACTATGTGCTGAATGAGTTGCACAGAGACTACGGTGACGCAAAGTCTTATGTCGGCAATACCAATTCCCTGTCAGTAGACATGCTCTATCTTCCCAGCAATAAGCCATCGGTGAGTCCGGCTGAGCTTAAGAGCACGGCTGGTCGGTTCATGAAGGTCATTTCACTTGCATTGGACCGCATGGCCACATACAGCGCCGAACCTTCGGGCAAATCCAAAGTGTCAGTAAAGGCGAACTTTACAATGGCTGATGAACCCTACGAGTTGTTGGGCACCATGCAGTCGAGGGGACGAGAGATCTGGCTGGTGACTTCGGTCTTTCGCCAGTCCGACGAGACGGCCCGCAAGATTGCGCTTCGCATTGTTGGTTCAGCAACGTTGTATTGATCCCATACAAGCAGAGCGAAAGGCAGGCGCCCGCTGCTACCGTCCGCGCAGCTTAACCCCGCGTTCTACTATGCGAACGCGTCACGCGCGAGCAACGCGGCGCCTATGATCCCTGCGTCCTGCCCCAACTCGGCGGCCACGATGCGGCAGCATGCGAAGGCGGGCGCTATGGCAGACTTTCTCACCTCTTCGCGGATCGGCCCGAGTATCAATTCTCCCGCAGCCATGACACCGCCGCCGATGACGACGACTTCTACGTTGAGCAGGTTGATTATGCTCGCCACGGCCAGGCCCAGGAATCTGCCCGTCTCGCCGAGCACCGATCGCGCCAGATCGTCCTCTTCCATAGCGGCCTGGACGACTCGTTCGGCGGTGAGCGTGCCTTCCATATCGCTGGCGAGCCGTGAAATCGAGAAGGCGGGGTCGCTGAAGAGCCGTTCTCGAACGCGGCGCACGATGTTAGGTCCTGACGCGAGCGTCTCAAGACAACCCGTGCCGCCACACGCGCACTCGAGCCCCTGGAGGTCGAGCTTGTAGTGGCCGAATTCGCCCGCAAACCCCCGGCTCCCTCGCTGAAGCTGCCCGCCCAGAATCAAACCCGATCCGATCCCGGTTCCCATCGTGATGTAGAATACATCATCGGCCCCGCGAGCCGCCCCGCGGCGCCATTCACCGTAAGCCGCCGCGTTTGCATCGTTGTCAAATATCACTCGAAGTCCGGTCGCTTGCTTGAGCTCCGAGAGGAGATCGAATCGAGAGAGGTCAACCAGGTTCGGAGTCACCTCGATCCGCTGAGCGCGTTGATTGACCAGGCCCGCCCAGCCAATGCCGGCGCCAATCACTCTGCCAATCGCTTCGCTTGACGATTTGAGCCCGTTGGTAATCTCGATCAACTGATCGATGAAGACCCGAGGATTTCGAACTTCCGCGACAACCCGGCGCTGCAACAAGATGTTGCCCTCTTCGCCAAGCACAGCTCCGCGAATGGTGCGGCCGACATCGAGGCCAAGATAGAGTTTTGGAACTGCCATAGGATTTAGGATTTAGATTCGGATTTGAAGATTCAAGCTCCGGCCTGATACCTCTAGATGTAGATCCCAGATCCTAAATCCTAGATCCCGCTCAGCACTTTCTTCAGCCTGCTAAGTGCCCATCGCGCCTTCGCCCGAACCCCTTCGTCCTCGTCGTTCAGCCGCTGTTGTAGCGCCTCGCACGCGCTCTGGTCGCAGATGTGACCCAGCGCTTCAGCGGCAGCAAATCGAACGTTGCCGTTGGTGTCCTTCAACAAGCCGGTCAACCGGGGCACCGCCTTAGTCTCTTGTAAGCGCCCCAGAGCGAGGATCGCTTCGCAGGCGACGAACTTATCATCCCCGCTGATCAACTCGATCAGCACCGGCGAGATGGTGCGGTCGCCGATCAGGCCGAGCGCCTTGGCCGCAAATCGCGCGGTCATGTAGTCTCTCTCGTCCATCGCATCGTTCAGCGAGTTGATGACCGGGCCGGTTGCCTGCTCTCCCAGTTTGACGATTGCCTCCACTGCTTCTGCTTTCACCTTCAGGCTTGAATCCCGCAGGGCTTCAACCAGTATCGAGAGCGCCCGTGGATCGTGCGAGAACTCTAACGTGCGGACGGCATCCAGGCGAAAGTTCTCGTTCTCATCCTTCAACAACTGCGCGGGGTCGGCGGCCACCTGCGCCCCTGAAAGTCCGGCCATTATGTGTTGTGATATGCGGTCCTGGATCTCGAGCACGTCCTCGGCGGCCGCGTCGATCTTCTCGCTCCAAAGGATGCCTCCTCCGGATGTGTTGATGAGTTGCGCTGTGACGCGAATGCGGCCACCCGCCTTCAAGAAGTTGCCCATCAATAAGACATCGACCCCCAACTCCGCTCGGACCTGCGCAGGGTCGATCAGTTGGTTCTGGTATCTAGCCACCGAACTCGACGGCACCACGACTACTGACGCCGAGCGCGCCAACTCGGTGATCAGGCTGTCAGCCAGCGACATGCCGTAGAAATCCGACTCCCGGTCGCCGCTCAGGTTGCGGAAGGGCAACACCGCCAGGTTCTTCTTCGGCTCGCTGCTCAACGAGGTCTCCTGATGAGCGGTCTCGCGTGATAAGGAGGTTCGCTGCTGACTCGGATGCGAATCAACCGCCGGGTCTCGCGAGAAGAGATGGTGCACAAATCGGCCTAGGGAACCGATCCTGGTCTGCCTCTTTTTGAGAGAGATGAACGGAACGGTGATCCCGTCGGGAACGCCCTCGCTGCTAACTCGAAGGGCGAGAGCGACGTGGTGGAGGTCCTCGAGCATTCGCTGCATCGACTGATAGCGATCGCCGGGCTTTCGAGCCAGCGCGTGATCTATCATCGCGCTCAAGTCGGCGGGCACGTTTTCGTTGACTTCAGCCGCCGATTTGTAGTTCTCGTGCAACAACGCGTGCATTATCTCGACCTGCGACTGGCCCCTGAACGGCAGCACGCCGGTCACCATTTCATACAGCACTATGCCGAATGAGTAGATATCGGTGCGATGGTCGGCGCGCTCGCCGCGCGCCTGCTCCGGCGACATATAAGACGGGGTGCCCAATGGGGAGCCCAATCGAGTCAGGTCCTCGCCCGCCCGCCCCTTGTCGACCATTAGCTTTGCTAGTCCGAAGTCAAGAACCTTGGCCTGGCCGCGAGGACTGATGATGACGTTGCTCGACTTGATGTCGCGATGCACTATTCCCTTTGCGTGAGCCGCAACGAGGGCGTCGGCCACCTGCAATGCGATCGACAACGCACTCTCGAGTCTTACCGGCTTGCCCCCAATCACTCGTTTGAGCGTCCTGCCCGGGAGGTACTGCATAGCGATGAAGTACTGTTGATCCGCTTCGGCTATTTCGAATATCGTGCTGATGTTCGGGTGATCGAGCGCGGAGGCGAGGCGGGCTTCTCTGAGGAATCGCTTGCGGGATTCTTCTTCCGCTATCAGGTCGGGGGCGAGCAGTTTGAGCACCACTGTAC
>JBGPFL010000581.1:0-4233 GCA_041483295.1 Blastocatellia bacterium
CCCTTTGGATTGATGCTAAGCGAACTGCCTCGCTGCTACGGCGCTGTGGCGGGTGAGTAACTGAAGCGGTATTTGCCCAGCATCCTCAAACACGGGAACTGAGACGCGTCGATGATACGACGAGGCCGCCACCACGCCAAGGAGAATCTTCGTTACACTCGTGAGAACCAATTCGCAAATCATTCATGACTGCGATTGGTCCGTGTGCAACTCGGCGACAATGACCGCGTGACATGGCCTCGCTCCGCTAGCCAGCAGGTATCTACGAGTTAAGGCCGGGCGCTTGCCTCGATATGCGCGCCCGTTTGTGACTCAGCCGCCTTGCGCCTCCGATGATACAGCGTCAGTCCCACTCCCACCACGAACAGGATCACAGAGATGAACTGTGACGTTGAGAGCCCGAAGACGTAGCCGCGCCAGTCGGCGCGCCAAAACTCGATCGTGAATCGGGCGATCGAATAAAGGATTAGGTACGCAAATATGATCTGGCCGTCGAATGTCCGGCGCTTACGAAGCCACAGCAGAGCGCCGAAGATCACCAGATTCGCGGCGGCTTCGATCAGCTGCGTCGGCACCAGCGCCGAGTCTATAGGCACTCCGGTCAGCTCGCTGGCTTTGGCGGTGAACCGCACGCCGATCCAGGAGGTCGTGGGCCTGCCCCAGCAGCAGCCCGCCGAAAAGCAGCCCAGGCGGCCTATCGCGTGCCCTATCACTATGCCCGGTGCGAACGCATCCGCCGTCCTGCGCCAGGGCAGATGATACTTTCGCATCAGAATCACGCTCACCAGCGTCGCGCTGATAAGTCCGCCGTAAAAGACTCCTCCCGAGCGCAAGATGTCGAATGAAAAAGCCCGCCTCCAGTCACCGCCATAGTCGTTCCACTCGGTTATGACCATCAGCAGCTTGGACCCGATCAATGCAGCCGCCAGGATGTACAAGCCCAGATCGTATATGCGTTCTCTGGGCAGTCCGTCGCGCTCCGCCATTTTGGCGGTAACCCACAATCCAAGGATGAATGCTGCGGCGAGCAACACCCCGTAGGTCGAGATCGGCCAATCCAGGCCAGGGATTCTGAAGAGCTCAGGAAACATAGGGAAGAAAGCCATGAATGAGGTGTGATGAATCATTCCCCATTGATCGGTTCGGCCACCTCCTTTTCCTGCGGCGCCAGGAATAGCTCAATTGCCATCAGGGCAGCCCCGATGGTTATCGCGGAGTCGGCGACGTTGAAGACCGGCCAGTGGAAGAAGTCCCGGTAATAGACCTCGATGAAGTCTATAACGCGACCCATTCGAATACGGTCAATCAGGTTACCCGTTATGCCGGCAGCCAGGAGTGCAAGCGACCAGAGCAGCAGCCTGTTGGATGCCGGAGTGCGCGCCAGATAGTAGAATACAACCGCGATCGCCACCAGAGATACAGCGACTAGCGCCCACTTCAGGTCGCCGTTGCCCAGCATCCCGAATGCAATGCCTGGATTCTCCGTGTAACTGAGCTTCAGCACACCCCGGATGAGCTGAAGGTCGTCCCCTTCCCCAAGCGCCCGGGCCACCCAGTACTTCGACAACTGGTCGAGCGCAAGCACCAGGACCGTGATAAACATGTAGCGACTCTTGCCAAAGCTCGCGGTTCTGGTGATTACCTCTGCACTCACAGCTTCAGTTCCTCCTCTCACGGGTGCGTGTTAGAGTGACCGCCCAAAGACTCCTTCGGCAGGCACGACAGCATTCAGGCATGCGCCGCTCGGACCAGGATCGAGAGGGGACACGTCATGTCGTAACCCATCCTTCTTCGATCTGACGCACGCAACGCTCATCCACCGTCTGGTAGCGCCCGTCCATTCCGACTGTCTCGGACCAGTTCCAGCAACGCTCGCATTTCAACCCAGACGCATGCTCCACTTCAACTCGCAGGTCCTTCGCTTCAGCCAGTCTTAGCTCGACCTGTGAGACGATGAATATGGCCGGCAACTGAGCCCGATAGCGTTCGAGCAAGCTATAGGTTTCACCACCGGCGTTCAACGTGACCTTGGCCTCCAACGAGGCGCCGATAACCTTGGCATTCCGCTTCTCTTCAAGCGCCTTATGCACAACGGAGCGCGCCTCAAGAAGCTGCCCCCACGTCGCCAGCAGCTCCCTCTCACCGGCACGCTCCTCTACCCCAGGGAACTCCGCGAGATGAACTGATGGCTCGCGCTCGCCCGGGATGTTTTCCCAGATTTCGTCTGCGGTAAAAGCGAGTATCGGAGCGGCCAGCCTTGCCAGCTTATTGACTATCTCATAGAGCGCCGTTTGTGCGCTGCGCCGGCCGATGGACTTCGGCGCAAACGTATACAAACGGTCCTTCAGTATATCGAAGTAGACGTTAGACAACGTCACAGTAGCGTAGTTGTAGAGAGCATGGTACACGGCAGTGTACTCATAACGCCTGTAGGCCTCTACGACCTTTCCCGCGAGTTCATTGGTTGCCGCTAGAGCCCAGCGGTCGACCTCCCACAGGTCCTCGTGCTCGACTCGATCTTCCTGCGGATCGAAATCGGAGATATTCCCAAGCGCGTACCGAGCCGTGTTGCGAAGCTTTCTGTAGGTGTCGACCAGACGTGTCAATATCTCGTCGGACAGCCGCACGTCTTCCTTGTAGTCCGACGACGCAACCCAGAGGCGCAGGATCTCCGCTCCCATCTTGTCGGCAACCTCGTTGGGCGAGATTGCGTTGCCATGCGACTTGTGCATCGCCTTGCCTTCGCCGTCCACCGTCCAGCCATGAGTAATTACAGTCTTGTAGGGGGCGCGGCCGTGGGCCGCCAGACCCACCATCAACGAAGAATTGAACCACCCGCGATACTGGTCGGGTCCTTCGATGTAGACGTCGGCGGGCCAGGGCAGATGGCGCTCGCATTCAAGCACGGCAAGGGAAGACGATCCGGAGTCGAACCAGACATCGAGTATGTCGGTCTCCTTCGTGAAGTGCGACCCCTTGCACTTTGGGCAGGTAAAGCCCTCAGGCACGAAATACTCTGCCTCGCGCGCGTACCACGCGTCGGCCGTCTCCCGCTCGAAGATCGAGGCGACGTGGTCGATGAGCCCCGGGTCGGCGATGGTCCCTCCGCAGTCAGCACAGTAGAAAGCAGGTATCGGCACGCCCCACACCCTCTGACGCGAGACGCACCAATCAGGCCGCCCCGCGAACATGTTGCGCATTCGCTCGCGGCCCCAGGCCGGTATCCAGTTTACCAACTCCACTTGCTTGAGCGCTGCCTCTCGCAAACCGTCACCCTGAGAAGCCCTGTCCATCGATATGAACCACTGAGGCGTGGCGCGGAAGATGACAGGATTGTGGCAACGCCAGCAGTGCGGATATCGATGCGCATAGTCTTCGGTGAAGACAAGTGCTCCGATCTCGCGGAGAAACTCGACTATGGGTGCGTTGGCTTCGAAGACTTGTTGGCCGCCAAAGCCTTCAACTTCAGGAGTGAACCGGCCGCGATTGTCCACCGGACAGTAGACCTCGGCAGATTCCGATTGGCCCTCCAAAGCTCCAGCCGCGCGCAACTGCGCATACAGCGGCGCCAACTGCTCCCGATACTGCTGTCCGATCACAAAGTCGTCGTGACCGTGTCCGGGGGCAGTGTGGACGCATCCGGTTCCCGATTTCCCGATTCCCTTCCTCTGCGCGTCCGCAACATCCAGTTCAGTCTCGGCGTCGGATTCGCCGCCGAGCGTTACGTGCTCGCCCAGCATCAACACCGAAGGCCGATCAATCCACGGGTGCCGCGCGCGCAGGCCGTCAAGCAGCGCTCCGGGAAAGTTGACTATCACGCGAGGCTCGCTAAAGCCGCACTTCTCGACGACCGCGCCGACCAGGTCGCTTGCGATGATGTAGACCTCACTGCCGGCTTCCACGGCCGCGTAATCGTAGTTGGGATTCACCGCGATGCCGAGATTGCCAGGCAGCGTCCACGGTGTGGTCGTCCATATCAGGACGAACACGGATCGGTTCGACAATGCGCCGGGCTTGTAATCCACGGCGCCCAACTCAATCCGCCGTTCCAACTCCTGCACCTGATCCGCTGGAAGCGGGAACTTGACGTAGATCGAAGGGCTGGTGTGTTGCTTGTACTCTACCTCGGCTTCTGCCAGCGCGGTCTGGTCATGTATGCACCAGTAGACGGGCCGAGCACCCTTATAAACATAGCCGAGCTCCACGAAGCGGCCGAACAAGCGCGCGGTCTCG
>JBGPFL010000582.1:0-4231 GCA_041483295.1 Blastocatellia bacterium
GACGGCATAGAATAATCATCGCGCGTCCGCTCACTGCTGCACACCTTTTCTGCACCTTCGCATTCATCTGCATCTGCTCTAGCGACACCGCGCTCGCCCTCGACCCCAACGAATCACTGGCGCACTACGGACATGATGTCTGGCAGAGGGAGCATGGCTTACCGCATAACTCTATCCATTCAATACTTCAAACCCGCGACGGCTACATCTGGCTGGCAACCGAAGAAGGACTCGTGCGCTTCGACGGCGTGCGATTCAAAGTGTTCGACAGCCAGAACACCCGCGAGCTTGGGAGCAATGTCATTCAGTTCCTGTTTGAGGACGCGGAAGGGAGCCTTTGGATCGGCACCACCGGCGGCGTGACGCGTCTGCGCAAGAATAGATTCACCGCCTTCACCACCAGGGAGGGACTCTCGGACGACAACGTTGGATCGATCTGCCAGGACAGAGAGGGCAATCTCTGGTTGGGAACGGCAGCGGGACTGAACAGATTCACGGATGGCAAGTTCACCGTGTATACGGTGAAGGACGGACTGCCCAACGCCACTGTCAGATCGATACTCGAGGACCGCGCAGGCACTGTTTGGATCAGCACGCTCGGGGGCCTTGCCGGCCTCACGAACGGCAGGATTACTGCTTACACAACACAGAACGGGCTTCCGAACGACAGCGTTCAGTCGGTTTATCAGGACAGCAAGGGCGACCTGTGGATCAACTCTCTCGGCGGCTTGACTCGATTGAAGGACGGCAAGTTCACGGTCTACACCACCGCAAACGGGCTGCTCAGCAACAGAATCTGGTCAATCCACGAAGATCGAAGAGGCAGCCTGTGGATCGGAACCGACGGCGGCTTGAACGTTCTCAAAAACGGCACGTTCGAAGCTTACACGACAAAACAGGGGCTGCCTGATATAAGCGTTTGGTCGATCCACGAGGACAGCAGAGGAACGCTGTGGATCGCAACGCCGGGAGGGCTGGGTCGATTGAAGGATGGAAAGGTCTCTCCATACACAACCCGAGAAGGTCTGTCCGATGATGTGGTGTTGGCGATGTATGAGGACCGAGAGGGCAGCCTCTGGATCGGAACTGAGGCCGGAGGGTTGAACAGACTCCGAGACACGAAGTTCACGGCATACAGCAGCAGGGATGGATTGACTAACGACCTGGTATGGGCGGTCTGTGAAGGCATGGACGGCAGTCTCTGGATCGGCACGAATGGAGGAGGGCTCAATCGCTTCAAAGATGGTAAGTTCACTTCATACACGACCAGGGATGGTCTTGCGAGCAACATCGTCCGCGCTCTTTTTGAAGACAGAGCCGGCAACTTGTGGGTGGGCACGCCCGCCGGCCTCAGCCGCATCAGGGGCGGCAAGATCGTCACCTATACCGTTGAAGACGGGCTCTCGAGCAATGCCGTATGGGCGATCGAGGAGGATGGCGAGGGGAGTCTCTGGGTCGGCACGCTCGGCGGGTTGACTCGCTTTAAGGATGGCAGGTTCACTCTCTTTACTATCAAGGATGGGCTCTCCGATGACGGCGTAATATCTCTTTGCGCCGCCCGCGATGGCAGCCTGTGGATCGGGACGCGGGCGGGTGGTCTCAACAAGATGGAGGCCGGCCGCTTTGCTGTGTATCGAGCCAGGGAATGGCTGGTAGACGACAGCATCAGGGCAATTCACGAAGATAGCGAGGGCTCTATTTGGATCGGTACTCGACGAAGCGGACTCAGCAGGCTCAAGGATGGCGAGTTTACCACGTACACCACAAAGAATGGGCTGTTTGACGACTGCGTGTTTCAAATTATCGACGACGGCCGGCAGGACTTATGGATGAGTTCCCCCGAGGGAGTCTTTCGAGTTGCTAAGAAAGATCTGGCCCAGTTTGCCGAGCGCACAATCACCCGCATCACCTCTATGTCATATGGCACGGCTGACGGTATGTTGAGCCGGGAGTGCAGCGGAGGTCAGCCTGCCGGCTGGAAGTCGAGGGACGGCAAGCTGTGGTTTCCGACGATCAGAGGCGTAGCGATGATTGACCCCACGAACATGACTGTCAACGAGCAGATCCCGCCGGTTGTAGTCGAGGGCATCATCATCGACAATACGCCCGTGGAACTGGGCGATAGAGTGGAACTGGCCCCGGGCAAGGAGCGGTACGAATTTTATTATACGGCTCTCAGCCTAGTGGCGCCTGAGAAAGTCCGCTTCAAATACAGACTCGAAGGGTTCGATAGAGAATGGGTCGACGCGGGCGCCGAACGAGTTGCATCCTACACTCACCTTCCTCCGGGGACCTACAAGTTTAGAGTGCTCGCATGCAACAACGACGGCGTTTGGAATGAAGCAGGCGCCTCGTTCGACCTTTACCTGAGACCCTACTTCTATCAGGCATACTGGTTCTATGCCGTCTGTGCCGCCGGGATCGCCCTGCTGTGGTTTGGGGCTTACAGGCTTCGCGTCCGGCGAATGGGTGCGCAGTTCGCAGCGGTATTGGAGGAGCGGAACCGGATGGCTCGCGAGATTCATGACACCCTGGCTCAGGGTTTCGTGGGGATAGCGCTCCAACTGCAGGCGGTTGAAAAGGCGCTTCCAGACGCGCCCGAGACTGCGAAACAACACCTGGGGCTCGCCCAGAGTATGGTCAGTCATAGTCTGGTTGAGGCACGACGTTCGGTCTGGGATCTGCGGGCCCAGGCTCTCGAGACCAGCGACCTGGTGACGGCTCTCTCAGAAACGGCCCGGCAGATGACAGAGGGCGCCTCCGTCCGAGCCGAGGTGCGTGTTGTAGGTTCCCCTCGCAGGCTGCCTGTTCAGGTCGAAAACAACGCGCTCCGAATAGGTCAGGAGGGACTGACCAATGCTCTGAAGCACGCCCAGGCGCGGGAGATAGTAATTGAGTTGAAGTTCGAAGCGAACAATCTCCAGGTAAGCGTGAGGGACGACGGTCGCGGGTTCAGCACTGAGGGGGTGCTTGCAACTGCCGACGGCCACTTCGGCTTGCTCGGAATCCGGGAGCGGGTGGAGCATGTGGGAGGTCAATTGATTTTGCGGAGCGGCGAGGGGGCAGGGACTGAGATCGTGGCTACCATCCCGATCAAGTGAGACTTTATGGGAGAACAGATCAGAATTCTGGTTGTTGACGATCACTTCGTGGTGCGCATGGGGCTTACGACGCTAATCAATACCCAGAGCGACATGACCGTTGTTGGTGAAGCAACTAACGGCAAGCAGGCGGTAGAGCTGTTTCGCGCGGAGAGGCCCGACGTCACGTTGATGGATCTTCGAATGCCCGAGATGAACGGCGTAGAGGCCATCACCGCAATTCGCAATGAGCATCCCGACTGTCGCATCATCGTCTTGACCACTTATGACGGAGACGAGGACATATATCGAGCCTTCCAGGCCGGCGCCCGCGCCTATCTGCTGAAGGACATGCATCGAGATGAACTGCTCGAGGCGATAAGATCCGTTTACCGTGGCCAGAGGTTCATCCCGCCCGCGGTTGCCAGCAGTCTGGCCGATCGTATGCCTCGATCCGAGCTTACCACTCGCGAACTGGAGGTCCTGAAGCTGATTGTGAAGGGGATGAGCAATAAGGAGATCGCTTCGGCTCTGGAGATAACCGAAGGAACAGTCAAGGTGCACGTCAACAACGTCCTTGGAAAGCTCGGTGTCAGCGACCGGACTAAAGCTGCGACTACTGCTATTCAGCGAGGCATAGTCCACCTCGATTAGACGGCCTCCTATATCTAAAGTTATAGTCTGGCCTTGCACGGGGGGCTAATGACAAGATCGACCATATCGACTATCCTCGCGGGTTGGGGACAAAAGGCTGGATATAGTTGTGGTCGTCAAGAGTTGGTCCCGATGTAGCACTGTACTCACGGGTTCGTAGTTCAAGCTTAAAGTTTCCACCGCGCTAACCAAAAGCAAGTCGAAGCTTGATCTCTCGAAACGCGCTGTGAGAGCAAGATTCTCAGATCGTAAGGAGACTCATATGTCGTTATCACGATTCCGCCACTCGACTGGGGCGGCTGCTATTCTGTTTCTGTCGGTCGTGTTCGCTGTCGCCGCCGTCCAGGAAAATGGCGTGGTTCTGACGGGCGCTGATCTTACCAAGGTTGTGCCGACCAGTTTCTACTTTGAAGGTCAGAGCGCTCCGACGCAGATACGCAACGCGGCGGCTGCGCGGTTTGGCGCAAAGAGGTTCGTCATCGTCGGAATGGTCGATA
>JBGPFL010000583.1:0-4222 GCA_041483295.1 Blastocatellia bacterium
GGACAAGCCGGACGACAAGAAAGAGAAGAAAGACGAAGAGCTGCCGCTCAAGGCGACTGATAAGATCGAGTTCACCACAGACGAAGGAACCTGGATGTCGTTAGATGTGTCGCCCGACGGACAGACTATCGTCTTCGACCTCCTCGGCGACATCTACGCTCTACCCGTCAATGGAGGAACAGCCACGCGCATCATTGGCGGCCTGTCGTTCGAAAGTCAGCCGAAGTTTTCACCGGACGGCAAGAAGATCGCCTTTCTGAGCGATCGAAGCGGAGCCGAGAACGTCTGGCTAGCTGACGCTGACGGTCAGAACCCGAAACCGCTGACGAAGGGGCGCAACCAGGCGTTCTGCTCGCCGTCGTGGACGCCCGACGGCCAATACGTGATCGTCTCAAAATCGGGCGAGTCCATCGGCACCTCTCACCTGTTCATGTATCACAAGGACGGCGGCACCGGAGTCTCGGTTGGCCCTCCTCCTCCACCCCCTCCTCAGCCCGGCGCTCAGGGACCGCCTCAGCCACCGCAACAGAACAAGCTCGGCGCTGTAGCTTCGCCGGACGGCCGCTTCATCTATTATGGCTTCCGCACGGGATCGTTCAACTACAACGCCCAGTTTCCGATCTGGCAGATTGCGCGTTTTGACCGGGATACGAGCGAGACGGCTACAATCACAAACGCTCAGGGAAGCGCGATGCGGCCCGTCCTTTCTCCCGACGGCAAGAAGATTGTCTACGCGACCAGGTACGAGCTGGGCACTGCGCTGCGAGTGCGAGACCTCGAGACCAGCACCGAGCGCTGGCTCATCAACGACGTGACTCGCGACGATCAGGAATCGCGAGCGACGCGAGACACGATGCCGGGTTACTGCTTTATGCCGGACGGCAAGTCGCTGATCGTCCCAATTGGCGGCAAGATTCAACGAGTAGATTTCGAAACAGGCAAGACGAGGCCGATCCCCTTCAGCGCCAAGGTCGAAGCCGAGATCGCACCGCGGGTCTACTTCCAGAACCGCGTTGAAGATGGACGCACCGTGCGCGCGCGCCTTATCCGCTGGCCCACGTTATCGCCCGATGGCAAACAGGTTGTCTTCAGTTGCCTCAACAAGCTCTGGATTATGGACCTGCCCTCGGGCACGCCGAGGCGACTGACGGCCTCCACCGCAGGCGAGTTCATGCCGGCGTGGTCGCCGGAGGGCCGCTACATCGCGTACGTCACCTGGTCGAGCGGCGGAGGGCATATCTTCCGAATGCCCGCGGGTGGAGGTCAGCCGGAACAACTCACCCGGGCGCCGGCCTTCTACTCGTACCCGGTCTACTCACCGGACAACTCGAAGATAGTCTTCATCTCAGGAGGCGCGAGCGAACACCTCTATTCCGATCTTCACACCGATCACTCTGCCTTTCCTGATATGAAAGACATCCAGCGTGAAGAGAACGAAATCACCGGCATCAATCCGCGCGTCGGGCTGGACCTGCGCTTCATTCCGGCGGCCGGCGGCGACTCCACTTTCATTGCTCCGACGCAGGGAGGAGAGTATCCCCACTTCACAAGCGATCCCGGCCGCGTCTTTCTCACTCACTCCCAGCAGGGACTGATCTCGGTTCGTCTGGATGGTCTCGACCGCCGTGCCCTCCTGAAAGTGACGGGCGCAGCTCCGGGCCCCCGGCCTCCAACGGCTGACGAGATCAAGCTCTCTCCGGACGGCCAGCAGGCCTTCGTAGACCTTCAGAACAAGCACTACCTGGTCACGCTGCCGAAGGCGGGAAAGGAGACCGTCAACGTTACCATCTCGGGACCCGGGCCGTCGGCCGTGCCGGTGAAGAAGATGTCGGTTGAGGGCGGCGACTACCTTCAATGGTCGCAGGATGGCAAGACCGTGACGTGGGCCTGGGGCGCGAAGTTTTTCCGCCAGGCGCTCACTGCGGATAAGCCTGAATCGGTTGAAGCGGTCGTCGAAGCCTCGCGTGCCCTGCCGAAGGGATCCATCGTCTTGAGCGGCGCGCGCATCGTGACAATGCAAGGAGATGAAGTCATCGAGAAGGGCGACATCGTAATCACCGATAACCGAATCGCGGCGCTTGGAGTCAAAGGCAAGGTTCAGATTCCCGCCGGGGCTAAGATCGTCGACGTTACGGGCAAGACGATAATCCCGGGCTTCGTCGACGTGCACGCACACATGTGGGCCCCCCGGGGCGTGCACCAGACTCAGGTGTGGCAGTACCTGGCGAACCTGGCTTACGGAGTAACCACCACTCGAGATCCCCAGAGCTCGACCAACGACGTGTTTGCTTACACAGATCTGGTTGAGACGGGTGACATCATTGGGCCGAGGGTCTATTCGACGGGGCCGGGCGTCTTTGCGGCTTCGGGTCTGGAGGACAAAGACGCGACCCGAAACTTCATCAAGCGCTACAAGGAGGCGTATCGCACCACGACGTTGAAGGAATACGTCGCGGGCGACCGGATCGTGCGACAGTGGGTGGCGATGGCGATCAAGGAGTTCGGCATCACGTCGACCACCGAAGGCGCGCTCGATATGAAGCTCGATCTGACGCAGATGGCTGACGGCTTCTCGGGCAGCGAGCATGCGCTGCCCATCCACCCGTTCTATAAGGACGTGGCGCAATTCGTGGCCAGAACCGGCACCTTCTACACGCCGACGATCCTGGTGGCGTACGGTTCGCCCTGGAGCGAGAACTATTACTTCGAGAACACGGACGTGCACGGAAATCAGAAGCTGCGCCGCTTCATCCCACATGAATTGCTCGACACTATGGTGAAGCGACGCGGCCAGTGGTTCATGCCTGAAGAGTATGGCCACAAGGACATCGCTAAGGCCGCGGCCGACGTTGTGCATGCGGGTGGACGAGTCTGCCTGGGCGGTCACGGCCAGATGCAGGGGCTTGGATGCCACTGGGAGATATGGAATCTGCAATCAGGCGGCATGACGCCGCATGAAGCATTGCGCTGCGCGACGATCTTCGGCGCGGAAGCCATCGGGCTCCAGCAGGATGTCGGGTCGCTCCAGGCGGGCAAGCTTGCGGATTTGATCGTACTCGACATGAATCCGTTGACGGACATTCGCAACACGAACACGATCCGGTTCGTGATGAAGAACGGAGAACTGTTTGAGGGCGAGACACTCGATCAAGTGTGGCCGTCGCAAAAGAAGCTGGAGAAGATGTACTGGTGGGAGAGTGAGCCACCCACCGCCGGAGTGGTCAGGTAGACAGGTTGCTGATAATCTGAACGACACCACTCGGTACAAAAGCGGAAAGGAAGATGCCTCTTCGATGACTGCAAACCTGGACAACGGCTTGGTTCCATCCGAATTGAAAGAGAATGGGACGCGGTGTTGATGGTTCTACTTGATCAGAATTTTGATTGCATCGAAATCTACGAGGCTCAAAGGGAGGCTGTCATTGCTGGACTCCGATGCGCCGGGTAGGCACCCCAGCCGACATTGGTAATGCGGTCACGTTGCTGTGCATGGACGAAGCCAGCTTTATCACCGGGCAAACCATCCACGTGGACGGAGGGGCGTCCATCATGGACCCCGTCTTCCCACTCGCTATTCAGCAGGGCTGAGCAGAAAGAGGGCGGGATCTGGAAAACATGCGCTGGGCGCTGGGCGAGGTGCCCCGAAACAACGAAGTGGAGGTGGAAGAGATGGCAAAACTCCTGGTGATAGGTTCTTTAGCATCACCTGAGCCGCAGGGTCAGGAATTACTTGAATACCTGGCACGAGAAATTGCGGATCAAGGGCACCACTTAGTAAACGGATGTCGTAATGAGATGGACAGGGTAATGGCTAAGAGCGTTTATGAGCGGCTAACCCAAAAGGGCATAGACCCTAGTAAACGCATTACCAGCTACGTTGGTCCGAACACCCAACCAGCACACGCGTATGGCACGATATTGAAATCTCGATGTCATAACTGGGAGAGTCTTGCCTCTTCGGGACTGGATGTACCAGAGACGATAGAGTTAGCTGATTTGGTTATTGTTATTGGTGGAACAGAGGGAACGAAATGTGCAGCCAATTGGGCGCGTATTACACGAAAACCACTTCTACCCCTTACTAATTTTGGTGGGTCAGCCGCTGAGATATTTGAGGAGGAACTAAAAGATTTCGAGATAAGGTATTCAGACCGTATTGAAAAATCTGAGTATGAAATCTTGAATCAAATTTCATCTGACCTGGCGAAAGTTGCTAAAGATA
>JBGPFL010000584.1:0-4220 GCA_041483295.1 Blastocatellia bacterium
GATGAGAGAGGGTGAGTGGTGCGGCTGACAGGATTCGAACCTGTGGCCTTCGGTTTCGTAGACCGACGCTCTATCCAACTGAGCTACAGCCGCAACAAGCGAGATTATTGCAAACCCTCCGAAAGCGTGTCAATCATAGTCCTGCTCGCGCTCTCGCTTACAATGCGACGCTCAAAATGATTCGGTGAGTCAGCCGAGTCGCGGCAGCTCGCGCGCGGTTGCATCAGTGAACTAAAGGGTGCTAGATAACCGCTGGTGCAAACCGAGCCGACCACTGAACCGAATGAGAGCATCGCCTACGCGATTCAGAATCTCAGGGCCGTGTACGGCGTGCCAATCCGTGAGCACGGGCTCGATCCGCTCGATGTGCTTATCCAGACAATTCTCTCTCAGTCGACTACGAATGCGAACAGTCATCGGGCGTTTGATCAGCTCAAGCGCCGGTTCCCAGACTGGGACCAGGCCCGGCGCGCACGTGTCACCTCGATAGAAAGTGCGATTCGGTCCGGAGGACTCGCGCGCCAAAAATCGGCCAGGATCAAGCAGCTACTCAACGAGATCTACGAGCGCCGAGGGTCGCTCGACCTCTCATTCCTTTGCCGAGCGCCCCTCAAAGAAGCCAAACGGTTTCTCGCGAGCTTCAACGGCGTAGGACCCAAGACAGTTGCGTGCACCTTGCTGTTCGCCTGCAATCGCCCGGTCTTTCCCATCGATGTCCATATCTTTCGCATAGCCCGGCGACTGGACCTGATTCCCGAGAGGTGCTCGGACGAGGAAGCTCACCGCTTGATGGAGCTGATGATTCCAGAAGCCCGCTACTACGAAGTTCACATAAACCTGATCCGTCATGGACGGCGCATATGCCGCCCTCAGAATCCACTCTGCGAGCAGTGCTGCCTGATCGATTATTGTCGCTACTATGAACTGTTCGCCAAGTCGGCGCCGGGGTAGGCTGAAAGTAAGCTGCTACGGGCTTACGCCCGCAGCCGTTGATAGGTGGCGGTTCCATTCCCGTTGCCCTCAATGTTACACTCTCGGCTTATGCAATCGGCCGGCGAAATCTTGATAGACACTGTTCGGATCAGCCCGAACCTCGTCCTCGCCCCAATGGCCGGGGTGACCGACTCGTCCTTTCGCCGCCTCATCAAGGAACTCGGCGGTGTAGGTCTCATCGTCACCGAGTTCATCTCCGTGGAGGGGATCACCCGCGGCAACCTCAGCACCCATCGCATGATGAAGTTCCTGCCCGAGGAACGCCCGCTGTCAATTCAGATATTCGGCTACGACGAAGAGCGAATGGCGATCGCCGCCGAGCTGATCGAAGAGGCGGGTGCAGACATCGTCGATATTAACTGCGGCTGCCCGGCCAAAAAGGTCGTCAACGGTGGCGGGGGATCCTCGCTGCTGCGCGACCTCCCGCAGCTCGAGAAGATCTTGCGACGTATTCGGCGCGTGGTCTCGATTCCAGTCACCATGAAGATTCGAACGGGGTGGGATGACTCGTCCATAAACGCAGTCGAGGTCGCGCGCCTGATCGAAGACTGCGGCGGGAACATGGTCGCCATTCACGGACGCACCAAGATGCAGGGCTACAGCGGCCTCGCCAATTGGAATACCATCGCCGCCGTCAAGCAAGCGGTATCGATTCCGGTCATCGGTTGCGGCGATGTGGCGACTCCAGAGCAAGCGCTCGGGCGAATTGCCGAAACCGGCGTCGATGCGGTGATGATTGGGAGAGGTGCGATCGCCAATCCCTGGATCTTCCGCCAGACGGCGAATCTCATGCGCGTCGAGCCCGTGTACCAGCCGCCCCTTGGCGAGAAGCAGAGAGTGTTGCACCGCTATCACGAGTTGATTCGCGATGAGATGCCCGAACGTGCGCTGGCAGGGAAGCTCAAGCAGATGTGCGGGTATTTTACCCACGGGCTTGCCGGCGGCGCGAGATTGCGCGAGCGAGTCTTTCACTCTCAGACCATCGCCGAGATATTCGATCGGATAGACGAGTACTTCGCTTCGATGATCGAACGAGGTGTCCCGCCCGATTCGCTCTCTATCAATCCTGACATGAAGCCTCACCCCCGCGATCCGAAGTGCGCCCAGTTCACACGCTCGGCTCCAACGAGTCCTGAGTTCTGAGTCCTGAATCCTGAGCACTGAGTCTCAGCACTCAGAACTCAGGACTCAGCACTCAGAACTGCTGGGGCCGGCACTGCTCTCTTCCAGGCTGTTGACGGCGCCAGCGCAGGCTTCGTACTGAAAGCTTGCGCCCCAAAACAAGGCGCACTCCGAGGCAATCACTGCCCAGAAGCTAATCATCTCAATCAGCACGGGTCGGGCCGCAGCGTCGATCCCGAACCATCGAGTTAGCACGCCGAGGAAAGCGAATCGCGCCAGCCAGAGTACATTGCACAGCAAGACTGCCTGCCAGGCCTTACCCACTAATCCGCCGCCCATTTGCTTGGCGTAACGCCAGATCATCACTCCGAAGACCGACGACAGTACCAGCGCAGGGAGAAGCAGCAGACCGATCGAGCGAAGCCATCGCGTGAGACCGGGATCGTCGACGTAGAGCTGCGAGCGCGCGATGCTGCCAACCAGCGCCAGTGATAACACACCCATCCCGGCGAACGCGATCATCGGGAGGTAGTCCCGCCGCTCCAGGTGAAACCCCAGTCCGATCCCGCGATAGACTCGAACCATCATCCACAGAGCCAGCGGAAGCAGCACGCCACGTGAAAGCGCCGTCAGCGCAGAAGTCAGCAGCGTCAGTGTTACCACGCCCTCAACTGCCCCGATGATCCTCGGCAGTGTGAACGATATGAGTACTCCGCAGTCTGCCAACGCCATGAACGCGATCAGGAGCCAGACACGCCGCCCGGTCTCGCCGCGGTCGAAATGGCGAGCGGACTTGTAGGAGAGTACGCAGGCTCCGCCGGCGAGTCCCACGTTTATGATGAGCCCAAGAGTCAACACCAGCGTCGACTGGGTCCCCCACGCCATCAGCTGAACAAGCCCGAACAGGACGCCCACAATAAGTCCAGCCCGGCGCATAGTCGCGTGCTTATTGGTCTCCCTTACAATAGGAATCGATTCGGTCGCCAATTGATCACTCCTGTCACCCGATGATCGCCCCTCCCACCAGGACCCTGAGCGCGGAAGCCAGCTTCTGCGCCTTCTCGTTTCCCACCAGAGCCCGAAGCGAAGGCTCAATCGCCAGGGCCAACCGAGGAATGTCGCCGGCAGCAAGCCGAGACGCATCAATTCTCAACTGGATGATTCCCTGGTCGAGGAGCTTCTCGGCTGTCGCCTTTCCCACGGATGAGGCGAGCAAGAAGACGCTCTTCTTGAGCAGGAAATTCTCTGGGGGTTCTTCATTAATGCCCTGGAGTTGCATCAGTGGTCACCCGCGGCTTGTTCAGCTCACGCCCAGATGTCAGCTATCCTCGTGGTACGAACCTGTATGGGGGGCGCGTCGATGCTCACACGATCACGGCGGATGAGCTCGGGCCTGGACTCCGCCAGAATAACGGAAGTCGGCCGGACGCTCAAGAGTTTATTCTTCTGCCCCGGGGGTTCGGCTGCGCTGAGTTGGACTGGCGTCCCACCCGCGCGATCGCTCGTGCGACCAGTTCTGCGGCCACTGGTCCAATCGCCGTCAAGTCGGCCACGACTCGGCCAGTGGAAAGCGCGAACACAGTGTCTCCGTCAAAGATGGTGTGGACGGGGCGAACCGCTCGCGCCATTCCGTCGTGAGCCATCACGGCTACTCTTCTGGCCTGGGCCTTCGTGAGACTGGCATCGGTCGCCACCACAGCGAGCGTGGTGTTTTCGACAGGCGAAGTACGAGGAATGACCTCAGCCCCGCCTTCCAACGCGCGGGAGGTATTTAACCATCCCGCGCCGCGTGGAGATCGCGCTCCCGCCAGTATCCTGCCGCTCTCGGGATCAACGATGTCGCCAAAGGCGTTGACGACAACCAGCACGCCGACCGTGACGCCGCTCGAAAGCTTCATCGCCGCGGTCCCGATCCCACCACGCGATGCCATCGCCTGTCCCAGTATCTTGCCCACGGTCGCCCCCGCCCCTGCCCCGACCTGACCTTCCGTTACGGGTCCTGCTGATCCGAGTTGGCACGCCCTGTATCCCATCGCCGAATCTGGGCGCACTTTCGAGCTGCCCACGGCGAGGTCGAAGATCACCGCTGCAGGCACAATAGGCAC
>JBGPFL010000585.1:0-4217 GCA_041483295.1 Blastocatellia bacterium
CAATAGTATTCCGGGGTTCAGGCTGGGCTGTACGGCCGAGGATGACAAAGAGGCGCCCGTCCTGGGGAGAGGAGATTAAGTCAGATGCGAGGGTGACCTCGAACCGCAGGTTTGCGGACTCCTGGGTGTGAACCGGGCCGTATGCAAAGATCAAGAGGGTAGCAACGAACAGAGCTTTCTTCACTGGCATTCTCCGATTGGGCGTTGCGGCGTCTCTGTCACGTCGTCGGGCCGGAGGGCACCTCACCTGGCCCGGTCGATGGCTGATCCGAAATGCGCAACATCGCCTGATAGGCTGCGGCCTTGTACAGATCCCCCAGGGTTGGGTAGTTGAAGCAGGCCCTGTTGAACAGATCCACTCCACTTCCGGTCAGCATCGCCATCAGTCCGATGTGCACGATCTCGGTAGCCTGCTCGCCGATCACATGAACACCCAGCAGCCTCATGTCCTCGCGCGCGAAGAGCAGCTTCAGAAAGCCCGTCTCGTCGCCGATGATCTCGCCGCGCGCGTTCTGCTTGTATGAAGCTTTCCCCACGACGAACTTGATCCCTTTAGTCCTGAGCGACTCCTCAGTCTCACCGACCATGCTGACTTCGGGAATCGTGTAGATGCCGTTAGGCAACAGTCGCTCGATGCCGCTCTTGTAGCTCTTGTCGAACGCGTGACACATCGCTACCCGAGCTTGTTCCATGCCGGTGGACGCAAGCGCGGGAAAACCTATCACGTCGCCGGCCGCGTAGATGTGTGGGACCTCGGTTTGAAAGTGTTCGTTTACCTTGAGTAATCCTCGATCACCGGGAGTGATGCCCGCCGCGGCCAGCTTAAGGCTGGCGGTATTGCTGCTGCGGCCGGCCGCAATCAACACGCCATCGGTGCTGAGCGTCTCATTGGAGGTGAGAGTCAACACCACCTGCCCTGATTCGGGCGCTTCACAGCTTGCGACCTTCTGCCCCCAGTGAAACACGATGCCGAGCCTCTCCATCGCCTCTGAGAGGGCCCTCGATACTTCGTGGTCCAGAAACGGCAACAACATGTCTCGGCCGTCGATGACGTGTACCGTCGTGCCAAGCGCCGCAAAGGTGCAAGCATACTCGCTCCCGATTACACCGGCGCCGATTACCGCGAGCGTCTTGGGCAAGCGATCGAGAGTCAGTATCTCATCCGAGTCGTGTATGCGGTCGTCTTCGAACCGGAACTCCTGCGGCCGAAGAGGGCTCGAGCCTGTCGCTATCAGGACCTTCTCGCCGCGCAGCAGAAGATCGTTCGAAGATTCGGAGCTTTGCCCACCTGCGCCGCCTGAGACTCGAATTGTGTTCGGGTCTTCGAAGGCAGCGTCGCCTTTGTACAGATCGACCTTGTAGCCGTGGAGGCTGCGCATGATCCGGCCGCGCTCGCTGGCGGTTACCTGCCTCTCGTGATACATGAAATCGGCGAGGGTGGCCTCGCGTCTGAGCGACAGATCAACGCCGTACAGCCGCCTTGCTTTGAATCCGGACAACGCCAGAGCGGTCTCTCGCAGGGTCTTGCTGGGGAGAGTTCCGGTGTTGGCGACGGCGCCGCCGACGTCGTGTCCCTTCTCGATGATGCAGACCTTCTTGCGGAAAGAGGCGGCGGTTATGGCGCCCTTTTCGCCGGCAGGTCCAGCTCCAATCACAATCAGGTCGTAAGATTCGATTCCCATGTTTTCACTCCCGTCTAATGACAGTCCGCCGCTGACCGACGCGGCAAGTCAAATCTGATTTATCCTTATTGAAAGAGCGTAAGTCAACACTCCCACTCAGGTAATCCTCGCTCAATCAACAGCACCAGTGCGTGACGGTCACGGTCACGCCGACAAAACCAGGAAGGAGAGATTTCGAAGGCAGCATAAGGGGACAGCTAGGACTGAAGTTGAATCTGGAAACCGTGCGGCGCAGCGAGCAGTGTGACCTGGCGATTTGGGTAGCTATAGATAACGTCGAAGTTGTTCGTCACATCGCGTCCCAGGACGGAAACGTCGCTACTGTTGGGATCGCCGAAAACCCCGAACGGTCCTTGAACAGTTGCTCGTCTTCCATCAACGCTGACAAAGGCAAGCCGTGTCTGGATGAAGATGCAATCAACCTTGCCACCGATGCCACCTAGCTCCGGAGTCTCGTCTTCTGGTAACGCAAGGGAGAATAGCAATGACCGAAACGTGGAATCAAAAACGGTGCGATCGGCCCCAGCATCAAGGAGAAGCATTACCGGCTGCAACGTCCCCGACGGCGTTTCGACAGCCGCGTCGACTACTGGTCTCAAAACGCCATCCTTGAATAAGTGCCACCGGCCATCAATACGCATAGATGCGTTCGCGGCTTTCCCGAGGCACGTATTGTAGGAACGGTTCGTCGTCGGGGTGCTTATCCATGGCCAAACGTCGCGCCTCCGAGGCTTCATCTGCGACGAACACTTCGCCTTCGGATACGGCGAGGTACTGGCCAGGGAACTTTTCAAAGAGTGGCGCACCGTGCTCGGTCAACCATTCTCCATTGCGCCGAAACCTTTCCATTAGCGTGCTGAATGTCAGGTCTTGGGCTTCTTCAGTTATCACCAGCTTGTGGTCCACGCCTCTACGTTAGCATTTCTGATGACCAGCAACAATCAAGAAAGAACCATACCTCGCTGGTCTGCCGACGGATTCTCATGAATGATTTGGTCTCGTGCCTCCACAGAACGCCTTGACCGCCGAGCCTGGCCGATAACATCGCTTCCGAGGATGCCCAATTCCTGTTCGATGACCAGGAAACGCTGCTGAAGATTCCTAAGAGAGGGCAATTCGAGTTGTCCATTAGTAATGGACAGGCGGAATTAGTGGACGGACCGCACCCGTAGGCGAGGACGCCATTGCATCATTTGCCCTGTTCAGGCTGCACTACTGCGCCAGGATCCAGAAGCTCCAGAAGCGCGTCGCGGGCACGTGCTACCGATGCGGACTCCTTCGACTCGATGGTCACCTTTACGCGATAGTCCTCGCGCGTGAAGGTTGGATACGAGCCGATCTCCACATCGGGATGTTTGGCGGCGACTTCATGCAGGCGAGGCGAGATGTCGAACTCGTCCTCCTGAGTGTAGATCGCGCACGCGTGGAAGGGCGTCCCGCGGAAGCGCTCGCTTATCGCCTCGAACTTGCTGCGGAAGAGTTCCGGTACGCCGGGCAGTATGTACACATTTTCGACTGCCGGCACCGGCCATCGCATCCCGGGCTCGCGAATCAGTTCCGCACCGGCAGGGATGTCGGCCATGCGCAGGCGAGATTCGTCGATCCCCTCCCCGAAGTAGCCCCGAAGCATAGCCTCGAGCTCCGGGTGCCGCACAACTTCGCGGCCGAATGCCCGCGCGACTCCCTCAATCGTCACGTCGTCGTGAGTCGGTCCCACGCCTCCGGATGTGAAGACGTAATCGAACTCCCTTGAGCACTGGCTCACTTCGCGGGATATCGTATCGAGGTCGTCCGGGATCACCACTATGTGTCGAAGGGCCACGCCGAGACGGTAGAGTTCTCCTATCAAGAAGCTCGCGTTCTTGTCCTCGGACTTGCCGGTGAGAATTTCGTTTCCTATTACAACGACCGCCGCCGTCTTCTGCTGCATAGGTGCAATATTAGCTTCGGCGGCGAGAGGCGGCAATGCTGGCAGGAAGCTTCGTTGTCCCCTCCTCCCACCGGGACATTGATTCTGGCCTCTGGGCGCTACCTGGCAGGAAGCCGCGTTGTTTGAGAGGCGACCATCTGCCAGCGACCTTCGCGCTTTACCCAGACGATGGTCTCGCGATATTCGCCGCTCACGTCGTTGCCCTGATAGGTTCCTTTGGCTTCGGCGCGAAGTGTCATGATGGCGGTATCTCCGAACACGCGTGTTGAGATCTCGGAAACTGCGTAGGACTCAATCGTGTAGTTTGGAATGCCCGCCAGCACCGCGGCTTTGTTGATGATCTGGCCGCCGGCAGTGATCTCGCTGAAGTCGTCCGCCATTATGCGAGCGAAAGCGGCAGTCTCTTTCTTCTTAGCTCCGTCGATCAATTCGTTGTACAGGGCGGTCAACTCTTGTTCGACTTTCGATGGTGCTGCGCCTGGCCCCTTTTTGTCTCCAGCCTTGCCCGGCTTGTATTCTGCGAGCCACTCGACGTCGACAACATCAGCTTTGCGGCGATCCTTTTCGGCGATGAGCCACTTGCCGCGCTCGTTCCAGGGAGGGCC
>JBGPFL010000586.1:0-4217 GCA_041483295.1 Blastocatellia bacterium
CAATACCAGACTATCCCAAAACAGATCTGAGCCCGAATCCGCAATCCGCAATCCCAAATCCGCAATCCTCAGGATTCTGCTGCTGACAAGTCCTGGGTCCCCTCGTTCCGTTTAACAGAGGCCTCGAGGAGGTGATCGCGATGCAGAAGCGCCGTGAACTGCGCGCCGAACAACATGATAACGCTCGACAGGTAGACCCACGACAGCAATGCCACACCGGCCCCTATAGAACCATAGACCAGGTCATAATGAAAATAGGGCAGCAGGGCCGCGAACCCGAATTTTGCCCCTTCCCACAACACCCCCGCGAGCACCGCGCCGGGTAGCGCCTCCAAGAGCGGCACATCGGTGTTCGGAAGGATCTTGTAGAGCAGCGTGAATAGCGTGATCGTTATGAGAGCGCTTACGATAACGAAGACCGTATGCCATACATATCCCGATAGCGCTATCGCCGTCGGCCCAAGATCGAGCGGTATCCTCTGGGCGGTTACCCGCAGGCCTGACACCACCGCGGTGATCAGCGACGAGGCGCCCAGCAGAGCAAAGACCAAAGTCATCAGGGCGAGGTTGACCAGCCGGCCATGTAGAAAAGATCGGGGGTAGGTGCCGTAGATGCGATTGAGCGCCTTCTCGATCACCGTGAATAGCCACGAGGCTGCCCACAACATTATCAACAAGCAACTCACTGTCAATTCGCCCGATATCGCCGCGATCGAATCGAGGTTCTTTCGAACGAAGCCTTGTGCGCCCGGCAAGAACGCCAGCACTTGCCCAACCACATACTTTTCGACTGCTTCCGATCCCATGATTTGATTGCCGACGGCCAGGAGCAGCAGGAGAGTCGGGAACAGGACAAGTATCGCGAAGTAGGATATCGCCGCGGCTGAGGTAGTCAGGTCATTGTCCATGTAGGCCACGAAATAAGCGGCAAAACTGCGCGTCATGACTTTTCGCTTCGGCGATCCCGTTTCCATAATGTTTGGTGCTTTCCCGAACATAGGCGAGCTACCTGACGCCTGAAATTCTAAGTGGTCGCCTCAGGAAAGGCAAAGATAAGCCACTAAACCCGATGTTGCTCTTACCCCACCGCTCTAATATCATTTCAGCGGCGGTCAGAAGCGAGAGTGGCCGATTGAAGAATCAACAATGAAGCCGACGGTTCAGTTGCCTCTGCGTAGTCTTTGAGAAGGGCATCGCAGCCCGCGTTAAGACGTTCCTGCACCAGGGTTCGCGCGAAGATCTTGCTCAGTGAAGTTCCCGCATCAGCGGTGTGCCGAACCGATTCTCGATTTCTGCGAGGTTGTATGATGAGAGTCAGCTTAACGACGCTCTTTGCTGCCGGTGCAGCATTGATGGTTTTCCTCGTTGCGGCGGGATTGGCCCAGGACATCGCCAAAGAATCGCAGGCGAAGAAGGCTAGTGGGTTCAACGGACGATGGACTAATGTAGATACTGCCCAGGCCGCAATCCCGAACGCCCTCACGCGCATCGACATCCACTCCAACGCCGAGAGAACGTTCGTGCGGATGTGGGTCAAGTGCAAGCCGGTAGACTGCGACTGGGGAGAGGAATCGGTCGCGATTGAGGACGCCGATAAGGGCGACTTCGCTCTCACGTGGAGAAGGGAATCGATGGGCGTAACACAGAAGCTTAGTCTCTTGGACAACGGGCTGCTTCGCATTGAGAGGCAGACGCCATGGGCGGGTAGCCAGGGGCGACCGGCCGAGTCCTACTCAGTCCTGCTTGCAAGATCTCCCGATTTGAAGCCCTCCGCCGGCATGTCTTCTGCACCGGTTGCCGTTCAGCGCGCGGCTGAATCTGTAGCCGTACTGCTCGCCGAAGATGCCGGCGGAAGACAGACTGTTGTTGGAAACGGTTTCTTCTTGCAGCCCGAGTTACTGGCGACCAGCTACACCGTCATCAAGGGAAGAACCAAACTGTTCGCTCGCCTGGCGGTGTCCAACACCACCTACCCTGTTACAGAGACTGTTCAATACGACGAAGAGAAGGACCTGGCAGTCGTCAGAGTTCCAGGAGCGAAGAGATGGCCCCTGTCGCCGTGGAAAAATATGCTCGTCGGCGGAATCGATGTGTTCGTGATAAGCAATTCGAAAGGTACCGAGCCGGCAGTTTCACGGGGCATCATCAGCACGACTCATCAGTCCGGCGCTGAAAACCAGGTTGAGATTACCGCTCCGGCGTCATCGGCGGATGTGGGTAGCCCGGTGCTCAATAAGCGCGGAGAGGTGATCGGGCTGCTCACCTCGGTCGAGGAGGGAACGAGAGTTATCATTCTGGCAACTCGTGCCTCGGAGCTGCTGCGGCTTCTGGCCGGTCTCCCAGTTGTATCCGCGTCCGGTATCACGCGGCCCGTCACCATGGGCGGGCCCAAGCCAAACTACTCTGAGAAGGCGCGTAGCAATAAGGTTTCAGGAACCGTGGTCATGCGCGTCCTTGTAGGAGCTGACGGCGCGGTGAAACAGGTCGAAGTGATTCGGGGCCTTCCCGACGGACTGACCGAGGAAGCGGTGAAGAGTATGCAGCAAACGAGATTCAAACCCGCGACGAAGAATGGGCAGCCGATCGAGTTCTGGATTACGACAGAAGCGGATTTCCATCTCCGGTGAGCGCCTGGTGCGTTGATGCCCGGGTCCTGCTATCATTGGTTGAGGTTTTGGCGTGAACAGCCTACACAATGGATACTTCGGAGGGCTTATGTCTAAGACAGTCAGCGACGTCATCAAAGACAGAGAGCAAGTCTATTGCATCTCGAATCAAATAACCGTTGCCGAGGCCGCGCGTTATTTAAGGGACCGCGGAATTCGGGCGACGGGTGTCTGCAACCTCTCGGGCAAGATCGTGGGGGTCATTTCACAGAGCGACATCTCAGACAAGGTCGTCGCCGAGAACTACCGACCGGCCGAGGTAATGGCTCTGTCCATCGCGAGTCAGAACCTCATTAAGATTTCCCCCGAGGCTGAATGCCGAGACGCGATGCAGTTGATGCGCGAGAAGGGTGTGTATCACCTGATAGTCGAGGACGGGGAAGGCACTTTTCTCGGAATGATCTCGATGCGCGATTGCGTTGCGATGGCTGCGGAAGATGAAAAGGAGCGTGCGGAGATCTACAAGAGCTATGCGTTTCCGAATTATTGAGCGCGTGCTGATTAAGAAAAGGTACTCGCTCGATGGCCAGGCTTTTCTTGCGTCTGTGCCGCACCTTTGCTGATGGCACGGTTTCAACCGGCAGGTTGCGGGTAGGCGTTGCCGATAGACTCTACTCCTTACCGACTCACTCCCGTCTCAATGCTGTAATCGGGTCCAACCGCGAGGCCTTCATCGCGGGCCACAACCCGAAGACTATTCCCACCCCCACTGAACCGACGAAGCCGAATGCTGCCGCCCAAAGCGGGATCACCATAGCCAGGTCGGGCACCAGCTGGGAGATCGCCCACGACATGAGCCAGCCCAACAAAAGGCCCGCTGTTCCTCCGCAGCCTGTAAGTGTCACCGCTTCAGTCAGGAACTGCCAGACGATGTCCGAGCGGCGAGCACCCACTGCCTTTCGTATTCCTATTTCACGGGTTCGCTCGGTGACCGCTACCAGCATTATGTTCATCACTCCCACTCCGCCGACCAGGAATGCGATCGACGAAATGAGCAGCATAACCATGAACACGCCGCCGATTATGTCGTCGAAGGTCTTGATGAAGGAGTCGGATGTCTGCAACTCAAAGTCATTCTCGGCCTTCAAAGGCACTCCGCGACGGAGGCGCAACACCTGTTCGGTCTTCTCTATGCCCTCCTTAAGACGACCCTCTCGCATGCGAACGACGATGAAATGGTCGTCCAGCTGCGGCTGCATCTTGTGAAGAGTCCAGTAGGGAAGAACCAGGTCGTTATCGTCGGGGTTCTCGCTGCCGAACGGACCTGCGCGCAGTTTCGCCAGGGTGCCGACCACGGTGAACTCCTGGCCAAGACAGTTGATGGTTTTGCCGATCGCGTCTTCGGCGGGAAAGAGCGCTTCAACTACATTGAATCCGAGCACACAAACGTAGGCGCGATGTTCATTCTCCGCGTTGTTAAAGTACCGCCCCTGACTGATCGTGGCGTTCATAACGACTTCGCCTATCGGGAACCCTCCGAGGACCTGGGGCCGGCTCATCGATCGGTCGCGGTACTTAATCTCGGGAGGAATCGGCGGCGGCTGGCCCGGC
>JBGPFL010000587.1:0-4210 GCA_041483295.1 Blastocatellia bacterium
AATAGACGCCACGATCCAGGAAGCCCGAGTCGGGCACCTTGTGGTAGTAATGCGGAAATAGAGCGCGATACCTGTTGCGCACCCGCTCGCAGGACGAGAGCCGGCCCGTTCCCCCCTCGCCGGAGTAGAACACAGCCGCTTCGGTTGACGTCAGCATCTTCGCCAGCCGCTTCTCGACTTCAGCCTGGCTCTCAATGACGGCAGAAGTCCCGACCAGAATGAGCCGCTTGACATGTTCCGGATAGCGCAATGCATAGGTGAGCGCCACCGTGCCTCCGAAGCTGTGCCCGAGCAGCGTAACCCGATTCAGGCCCAGGGTCTTGCGCAGCGCATCTATATCGTCGGCGAGTTCAAGCGGCGTCGCCGCCTCGAATATCGAACGCGTGCTTTGCATATCCGCCCGCCGATCGAAGTAGACCAGTCTCATGTAAGTGCCCAGCGATGTCATCATTGGGTGAAGGTATTCGTGTGGAAGGCCCGCAGCGCCCGGCAGTACGAACACCACGTCCTTACCGGTGCCTTCAAGCTCGTACACGAAATTGAGGCCATTTGATTGGAACTCCCCGTACTTCAGTTCGGGAGTCCAGACATGGTGGAATGATAAGTACGACGACTTCTCGCCGGGCGGGACCTCCCGTCTCGAGTTAGCGAGCTTCAGGCAATCAAAATCAGCGCCGCTGAGTCCTTCCTGCGCGCGAGCAGTAAGCGCCAGGCCGAGCATCACGCAAGATACAACAGAAATGCGTACGAAGTTTCTCATAACACGCCCTCTCAAGGTGGCTTATGGTTTGTCGCTTCAGGATTGCGCCGACCAGCCAGCGAGGCATGCGTGAGCAGGCTCGCGGCTTCCAGAGTCTCTGACGCAACAGCGCGAAACCGGAAACCAGAAAACTAACCTTCGGTTTGGTCTTCGTTAGAAGGGGCAGGCTCTTCGGCGTCGAAGTAGGCTTCGTATATGTCGACTGCGCGCGCGAGGTCTCGCTCGTCAACCATGATGACTACCTCTTGCGAGAAGGTTCCGGGAACGACTGAAAACTCGCTACCTTCGACAAATGAGCGAATTCCATTCTGAGACAGAAGTTCATTGACCATCTGAGCTTCTGCCGCTGTGTTGAATGACCGGAGCGGAACGGGGCTGCTTTCACTCTTGTCGTGCACCCGATTGTCGGGCCTCAACTCCGCTACCAGCTCCACGCTACAATCAGGGCAAAAGGTAATTCCCTTCTTGTACTCGGCCTCGCAGTCAGGGCAGAACATTCTTCCCTCGTACTTCGGCCTCGGTCAGTAGAGGCAGAATTTTGAATCAGAGAACGACTCGGGCTGCATGATATTATCAGCCGCGGCTAAGCGCAATAGTTTACTTGAGGTGAACCACAGGACCCTGCCTCGAAGCCGGCTGCCACGAGGCGCGCGGTTCCGCCCGTTCGACTCGTCGCTGAGACAAACAGGTTTGTGCTTGCCTTTTTCCCCGTTTGCTATAGATTGGGCCTGGTCTTTGAGTGAGACCTCCAATTCCAGCGACGAAGGAGAGTTCAGATGGCAAAAATGATGGTCAAGCGCGTTGGGGTCCTTTCCGCGGCTAAGATGTACAGTATGGTCGGGCTGGGCATCGGTCTGATCCTGGGAGTGATCTATGGCCTGATATTCATGATGTTCGGCGCCGCCGTAATGATGAGCAGTCAGGGGAGCTCTCGTGGCGCGGACGCGGGAGCCGGAGCCGGCGGGTTCATCATCGGGTTACTGATAATGGTAGGCGTCCCGATCGTATACAGCGTGATCTGTTTTATCGCCGGTGCGATCGGCGCATTCATCTACAACATAGCAGCCAAGATCGCAGGCGGCATTGAGCTGCAACTGGAACCCGCAGCGCCCGACTACGGCGCACCTCCGCAACCGCAATACGGCAACCAGTAAGTAGCCAAGAGCGATCTCGTAAGCGCCGCTTGTACGGGCGGCCCTCCGTAGCCGCCCCTGAGCAAATTGAGCGGGTTCTCGCTTTCCAATCAGGGGCTGCCACGGAGGGCCGTCGCTACGGTCTTCAGGTTCCTAGCGAAGTCCTTATCTAAGCCACCGGCCCTCGTAAATCACCTCTGCCGGGCCGGTCAGCATAACCCTGTTGTCGTCCCTCCAGACGACGCGCAACGGACCGCCCTCCGTGTGAACGACGACCGTCCGCCCGGTCAGCCCATTGAGGGCCGCCGCTACCGCCGATGCGCACGAACCCGTGCCTGACGACAGGGTATGACCCGCGCCGCGCTCCCAAATCCGGATCTTCATCTCGTCGCGCGAGATCACATGGGCGAACTCGACGTTTGTGCGATCCGGAAACACAGGATGGTCCTCGATGAGTGGCCCTATCTCCGATAAGTTCACCTGGTCGAGATCCGAAACGAAGAGAATACACTGCGGGTTACCCATCGACAGGCAGGTCACCTCGAACAACTCGCCGCCTATGTTCAAGGGATGGCCGATGACGTTGGAAAGCGGCCCATCGAGGACAATCGGCACGTCGCCGCTGGCAAGGCGCGGCTCTCCCATATCAAACTCGAAATCGAAGCGCGGGCCCTGTCGCGCGACCAGCGTGCCGTTCTTGACTCCTGCGGCAGTGGCGATTCTGATCTCCGGTTCGGTCCACATACCCTTGTAATAGAGATAGGCAGCCACGCAGCGAGTGCCATTGCCTGAGATGCCTGCCTCGCTCCCGTCTGAGTTGAAGATTCGTGACGCAAAGTCCGAATCAGAATGGCGAGCGCGGGTGACGAAGACAATTCCATCAGCGCCGGCGCCGAAATTCCTGTCACACATATGCCGGGCCAACTCGCGGGCGGCTCGAAGCGCGCTCACATCATCGACTGGTATCACCAGGAAATCGTTTCCCAGACCCTGCAGCTTCATGAATCGAATCTCGCTCACGTGCACCTCTCAATGAAATGGCTTGAGTTCACAAGGTCCGTCGGCCGCCTTGACCGCCCCCGTCCATCGGTGATAACTTGCACACTTCCCAGAGCTATTAGAGACCGAAAGGAGCGTAAACCGTGCCAAGCCTCCAAGCTCGGAGCCCTTTGCGCAGCACGCACCCCCTGCTCCTATTTACCAAGCTTGTATACCTCGTCGTATTTGTTTTCCTGCTCGCCGCAGGTTGGGTCGGCTTGTCCTATCTGAAGAGCGACCGAACCTCGCGTTCAACCGCGGGCGCGCAACTCGAAAAAGCAGCCCCTGCCTCTACAATGTCGGTGACGGCGATAGGAATTCAGAAGGCTTCTGCCGACGCAACGCCGCTGACTGTTCCGGTCCACCTGGTCTATTCGTGCAAGGCGGACAAGGAGCATTACCATACCTCAGCCCATCTTCCGAGCAAGTGCGAGCGTAGCGCGCTTAGCGAACAATCTGCCCTCCAACGCGGCCTAAAGCCCTGTCCGGTTTGCATGCCCGAGTAGCCGACTTGAAGGCTGCTCCCTATCCGATGAATAGCGACCTGCGAACTGAGGTTCCAGGCCGTCACGCCCTGCGGACCTGGGTACGCATCGCTTCCAGCGTGCCGGTGCTTTCGCGTAGGGCCAGTTGTATTCCAAGGGCCTCACAACTTCCATCACGACGCTGAAGGATCGCAGTGTTGCTACGAATGCGCCAGGGCGCAAAGTGCCACGAAGTATCCAAGGCGGTGTGCTACTGGCTCTCGTGCGGCTTAGGTCCTGAGCCTTCGTGGCGGCAAATAGTTTTTCAGGAGCCCGCTAGGCGTCGCGCGAGAACGGCGGCGCCTCCGCCATTTCGAAGTGTGAGATTGAGCGCAGGTCTTGGAACCGCTCATTGATTTCATCATACGTCAGGCGCCGTGTTCTGGCGCACCCGAACTCTTCCACGTGGAATGATGCCATCACCGAGCCATAAATCACGGCCCGTCTGAACGCAGCCTCTTCACTTGAGTTCGTCGCTGCCAGATATCCCATGAAGCCCCCGGCGAAGCTGTCACCAGCTCCGGTCGGGTCGAACACCTTCTCGAGTGGATAAGCGGGCGTGGCAAAGTAAGTCCTATCGCTGAACATGGCGGCGCCGTACTCACCCCGCTTAACGATCAACCTGCCGGGGCCCATCGTGAGGATGCGCCGGGCAGCCTTGATCAGGTTCGCCTCCCCGGCAAGCTCCCGAGCTTCAGAATCGTTGATGATCAGAACGTCGATTCGCTTCAGCATCTCGCGGAGTTCAGCGGGCG